>DAHVRS010000171.1 GCA_027322375.1 Brachybacterium sp.
CGCCATCGCCTCGCGGGTGACACCGTCGGGCAGGCCGAACACGATGTCGGGCTCCTGCGCGATGACCATCTCCTGGGAGATCTGGAGGTGGCCGGAGGCGTCGATCTCATCGCTCAGCGTCGGGATCCCCGCGATCTTCGCGGTGAGCTCCTCGTCGTAGTAGCCGTCCGGGAACGCGCCGGCGCGGGAGACGACCCGGTCCAGCACCCCGATCCCGTCCAGCGTGGTCACGGGCGCGGGCTCCAGCAGCACGATCCGCCCCGGCGGGGCGTCGAAGTGCAGGGTCGCCTCGCAGTTCGGCAGCTCCAGCGGGAAGCCCGCGGCGTCCCCGGCACCCTCGTCGGACGCTGAGCCGGTCGAGGAGGTGCTGCCGCAGGCGGCGGTGAGGCCGACGGCACCGACGAGACCCGCCATGAGGGTGCGTCGGCGCAGTGCCGGGGTGGGGGAGAGGGGTGTGCGGGGCATGAGGATGCTCCTTCGGGACGGGGTCAGGTGGTCTGTGGGTCAGTGCTCGGGGGCGTAGAGCCGGCGCACGAGGATCAGCAGGAACGGGGCGCCGATCGCGGCGGTGAGCACGCCGATGGGCAGCTCGCGCGGCTGCATGACCACGCGCGCGACCGCGTCGGCCCACAGCAGGAACAGGGCGCCGAGCAGGGCGGAGGCGGGGATGAGCACGCGGTGGCGGGCGCCCACGAGGCGGCGGGCGAGGTGCGGGATCACGAGCCCCACGAAGCCGATCGCGCCGGCCCCGGCGACCGCCGCGGCGGTGCACAGCGAGACGACCAGCAGGAAGCCCACGCGGGCGCGGTCGGGGTGGATGCCCAGGCCGTGCGCGATCTCGTCCCCGGCGCTGAGCGCGTCGAGGATCCGGGCGCCCGCGAGCATCACGAGCGTGCCCACGAGCGCGGCGCCGATCGCGATGGCGAGGAAGGCGTTCCAGCGGCCCAGCGAGAGGGAGCCGAGCATCCAGAACATCACCGAGCGGGACCCTTCGGCGGAGTCGGAGGAGAAGATCAGCAGGTTCGTCAGCGCCGTGAGGGCGTAGCCGACCGCCACCCCGGACAGCAGCAGGCGCAGCGAGGTGACGCGGCCCCCGGCCCGGGCGATGACGAACACGAGCAGCGCCGCGCCGAGCGCCCCGGTGAAGGCGAGGACGGACTGGGCGTAGTCACCGAGCGCTGCGCCGACACCGAAGAGGATCGCGGCGGCGGCGCCGGTCGAGGCACCGCCGGAGACGCCGAGGATGTAGGGCTCGGCGAGCATGTTGCGCACCATCGCCTGCAGCGCCGCCCCGGACAGGGCGAGGCATGCGCCGACGGCCGCGCCCATGAGCACCCGCGGCACTCGCACGGCCCACACGATCGAGTCGGTCGAGGCCTCCCAGGTGACGGTGCTGAGCAGGCCCAGGTGATGGGCGATGACCTGCACGGTCGTACCGGCGGGGATCGGGACGGGGCCGATCCCCACGCACAGCAGCAGGCTCACCGCGGTGAGAACGCCGAGCAGGAGCAGCAGGAGAACGGAGCGCCGGGCACGGGCGCGGACACCGAGCAGATCGGCATCGACGAGCACGGGCGCGGGCGCCGGCACGGAGGCGGCGGCGGACCGGCGCGAGGAGGCATCGGTGCGGTCCT
>DAHVRS010000176.1 GCA_027322375.1 Brachybacterium sp.
GCTGCGCGGCGAGGGCCTCGAGCGCAGCGGTCGCGTCGGCCGCCTCGAGCTGGGCGACCACCACGCTGAGTGCGAGCGGGGCGGGGCCGCGCGGGGCGGTCGGTGACGGGTCCGTGCTCATGGTTCCTCCCGGGGGTCGACCCACTGATTCTGGCATCCACCCCGCCGACACCCGGGCGGACCTGCGTACGCTGGGCGCGTCGGCCCGCCGAACGTCGTGGGCCGACGGCCCGTCGGCCCACCGATCCCGCCCCAGCCCCCGCGCCCCAGGAGTGCCCATGCCCGCCCCTCGCGAGACCGCCGTCGTGGTGCGCGCGGCCCGGCTCTACTACGAGCAGGGAGCATCCCAGACCGAGATCGCGAAGGAGCTGGGGCTGTCCCGCTCGAACGTGTCGCGGATCCTCACCCAGGCGCGGGAGCGAGGGATCGTCGAGATCACGATCCATGACCCGGACGGTCCACCCGTGCGGGACGAGGCGCTCGAGGCGGCGCTGCGGGCCGCGTTCTCGCTGAAGGGCGCGCATGTGGTCTCCGCTCCGCGCACCCCGGGCATGGACGCGGTCGCGCGAGAGGGCGCGGCGCTGCTCGGCGAGCGGGCCGGGTCGGTGCGCAGCCTCGGCGTCTCCTGGGGGCGGACGGTCCAGGCGGTCGTCGCCGAGCTCGAGACGCAGCATCCCCGCCCCACCCCGCAGGTGCTGCCGCTGGTGGGCGGGCACAGCTCACTGGACCAGTTCGACTCCGGCGACTCGGTGCTGAAGGTGCTCGCCTCCCGGCTCGGGGCCCGGCCGCGCACGCTCTACGCCCCGGCGGTGCTCGAGTCCGCGACCGCGGTCGCGACGCTGCGGGGCGAGTCGAGCATCGGCGCGGTCCTCGCCGCGGCCGCCCAGGTCGAGCTCGCACTGGTGGGGATCGGGTCGATGGGCCGCCACTCCTCCCCGCACGTGCTCGGGCTGATGCACCTGTCCCCCGCGGAGCGCGAGGTGTTCGAGGCGCAGCGGCCCGTGGGCGATGTGTGCGGCCGCTTCGTCGATGCCGACGGGCTCCCGCTCGGGGCGCCGACAGATCAGCGCGTGCTCGCGGTGACCTTCTCCGAACTGCTGCGGATCCCCGAGGTGGTGGGCGTCGCCGCGGGCGCGGAGAAGGCCCCGGGTGTCACCGGGGTGCTGCGCTCCGGGGCGATCGACACGCTCGTGGTCGACGTGGACCTCGCGCGGGCCGTCCTCTCCGGCGCCTGACCCACAGCGCGCGCCGCGCCCGCGCGCGAAGCCGGGGCCCGTCGGCCGCGCGCGAATCGGCTCAGGCGCGTCCGGAGAGGACGTCCTCGAACCAGGCGGTGAGCTCGGAGTCCACCGGCAGCGCCACGTCGTCCAGGTGGGTGATCGGGGCGGCGAGGCGGGTCGAGGAGAGCAGCCAGGCGCCGTCGGAGGTCTCGACGTCCTCGACGGTCATGAGGCGCTCGGCGACGCTCGCGCCGTCCTTCCCGTCGAGCCGCTCGAAGAGGGTGCGCACGGCGGTACCGGCCAGGACGCCGGCGCTCACCGGGGTGGTGAGGAACTCGTCGCCGCGACGCACCAGGAGGGTGGAGGTGGGCCCCTCGAGCACGAAGCCGTCGC
>DAHVRS010000513.1 GCA_027322375.1 Brachybacterium sp.
GGCGCCGACGCCGAGCGGCACCAGCACCACGGCGAGGCCCAGGTAGAAGACGACCGCGTGCGGGAGCAGCGCCGCCCGCGTGGTCACCGTGGAGGCGAAGAAGCCCGGCAGCAGCAGCGCCCCGCAGGGGCTGAGCAGCGCGAGCGCTCCGCCGAGGAAGGCGGTGAGGAGTCCGACCTCCATCTCAGCCCTCGCTCTTCGCGAGCGCCTCATCCACCATCTGCGTGAACACCTCGGTGGGCTGGGCGCCGGCGGTGGGCGTGCCGCCGACGAGGAAGGAGGGGGTGGACATGGCGCCGAGCTCGATGCCCTGCTGCGCGTTTTCAGCGATCGTGGCCTGGACCTCCTCGGAGTTCATGTCCGCCTCGAACTGCTCGGCATCCATGCCGAGCTCCTCGGCGAGGGCGATGAGGGACTCCTCGGAGAGCTCGCCCGTGGAGCGGATCTCGCCGTCCTCGAAGAGGCGTGCGTGGTACTCGGCGTGCTTGTCCTGCATCGCCGCTGCGAGGCTCGCGCGGGCGGCGCGCTCGGAGCCCTCGCCGTAGATGTTCACGTCCCGATACTCGATGCGCAGATCGCCGCGGTCGACGTACTCCCGCAGCTCCGGCAGGGTCTCGTCCGTCCACTTCGCGCAGTAGGGGCACTGATAGTCGGAGAACACCACGATCGCGACCGGGGCGTCGACCGGGCCCTCGGCGAGCAGGTCATCGGGGTCCCGACCCTCCTCGGAGCTGAGGTTGGGCGCGGCCACCGTGTCAGGGTGCTCGATCGCCCCCATCTCCTCACTGCTCTGCGCGGGAGGCTCCGGCGAGTCCTGCTGCGTCACGAACACTCCGACGATCAGAGCGGAGACGGCGAGGACGATCGCGAGCGGCACCCCCCAGCCGCACAGGAAGCCGCCGCTGGACGGCGAGGACTCGGAGCGGTCGGCGGGAGCCATGGGCCTCCGTTCGGAGGGAGGGGACGAACGGTCACCACCGTTCCACACAATTACTATCGGGGATAGTAAGAGGGGGGTGGTCCTCGTCGCGGCGCTCGTACTCCTTGCGCAGCAGCACCACGACGGGCAGCAGCACCCTGGGGTCGATCTCGCCGTTGGCGATCCGCTGCTTCACCCACCAGTCCGGATCGTGCGAGGCGGGCAGGTCGTCGAAGTCGCCGCGGCGGACCGCTTCCTCGATGGCGGACTCGACGGGGTCCATCTCAGCTCTCGGCGAGCTCCGCGAGCCGGTCGATCGAGGCCATGAGCTTCTCCGGCGTCATCGCCCGCGCTTTCACGAGGCGCTTCTCCTGCGTCGCCGGCAGCGCGGAGAAGTCGTAGCTGTGGGTGACGCGAGTGCGGTCGTCCGCGAGCGGTTCGAGGGTCCAGCCCCACTGGTGGCCGGGCGGCTCCTCGCCGTGCGGCGCGGTCTTCCAGGCGATCTCGCGTCCCTCTTCGAAGGCGACGATGTGGTTGTCGCGCACGCCGCCGTTGCGGTTGGTCATCACGAAGACGTCGCCGACAGCGTGGACGCGCTGGCCGGTGTCGGCCTCGGCGAGGTTGTCGTTGCCGTCCCAGCGGGGCTGCTCGGCGGGGTCGGCGATGAGGGCGAAGATCCGCTCGGCGGGAGCGGCGATCTCGCGGCTTGCGGTGACGAGAGTGTCCTGAGTCATGGAGCTATCGTGCCATCGCGCGGGACGGTGTCGTCGAAGACGTCGATCGAGCCGGCGTAGTTCGCGACCCAGACGCGCTGCTTCGTCGGCTCGTAGGTGATGCCGATCGGGTTCTGCCCCACTTCGACGGTCTGCAGCTCCTCGAGGGTCTGCGCATCGAACTTCGTCACGGTGTTCGCGTAGTAGTTCACGACGTACAGCGCGAGGCCGTCGGGCGAGATCGCCATGGAGCGCGGCTCCCGGCCGGTCGAGACGCTGCGCAGCACCTGGCCGGTGGCGGTGTCGAGCTCGAGCAGCTCATCGCTGCCGGAGACGGTGAGGTACATGCGGGTCGCGTCCGGGGAGAGCACGAGGTGGCGGGGCTTGCGGTCG
>DAHVRS010000195.1 GCA_027322375.1 Brachybacterium sp.
AGGTCCGGGCGCGCGATCGCGATCACGACGCCGGGCAGTCCCGCGCCGGAGCCGATATCGACCAGGGTGCGGGCCGACGGGTCGATCGCATCGACCATGAGGGCGCAGTTCAGCAGGTGACGCTCCCAGAGCCGGTCCACCTCGCGGGGACCGATGAGGCCGCGCTCGGGCCCCTGCTCGGCGAGCATCGCGACGAACCGCTCCGCGAGGCCGAGCCGCTCGCCGAGGAGCCGCTCCGCCGTCGGGCGCAGGGGATCGGGCAGGGCGTGCACGCCGGCCTCAGGCACCCGGGTAGATCACGACGTGGCGGGTGCGGCCGTCGCCATCGGACTCCGAGCGGAGCCCCTCGCGCTTGGCGACGTCGTGGACGACCTTGCGCTCGAAGGGGTTCATCGGGCGCATCGGGACGGGCTGGCCGGACTCCTTCGCCTCCGCGATCGCGGTCGCGGCGAGCTGCTCGAGGCTCTCCTTGTGCTCGGCGCGGAAGCCGCCGATGTCCAGCATGAGCCGGGAGCGGTTGCCGGTGCGGGTCTGGACCGCGAGGCGCGAGAGCTCCTGGAGCGCGTCCAGCAACTCTCCCTTGGGGCGGTTCAGGGCCGCGAGGCGGTCCGCGCCGCGGATCTCCACGGAGGCGCGGTCGCCGTCCACGTCGATATCGATGTCGCCGTCGAAGTCGGCGATGTCCAGCAGCTCCTCGAGGTAGTCGGCGGCGATGTCGCCCTCCTCCTCGAGCCGGCGCAGGCGCTCCTCGGCGCTCTCGCCGCTGACCGCGTCCTCGTCCGTCTCAGCGCCGGACTCAGCACCGCCGGCCTCAGCACCGGCGTCGGCGTCGGTGCTGCTGCCGACGGGCTTCGCGCTGCCTGCGGAGGTCTGCGCGGCGGGCTCCTGTGCGAGCCGGGCCTCCTCCTCGGTGCTCACCGGCGCGACCTGCTCCGTCCGGCCGGTCTCCGCCGCAGGGGCGTCGGGCGTCGTGTCATGCACGTTCATTCGGGTCCTCCGAGAATGCTGGGTAGGGGATGCCTCCCGGGGAGCGACCGTGCTCCCCGGGGCGTGAGGTCACTTCTTCCGCTTCTTCTTCGCGTTCTTGTTCAGGGCACCGCTGCCCTTGGACGGGGACGCGGGGGTCTCACCGCGGGCCTCCGCGGCCTTCCGACGCTCCTCCGCGGCCTTCGCCCGCAGCTCCCGGGCCTGGGCGAGGCGCTCCTCGTCGGAGAGCTTCTTGCCTCCCTTGCCCTTGGCGGGCTGCACGCGGATCGGCGCCTCGGGCTCCGGCTCGGCGGAGATCTTCTTCGGCGGGGTGAAGTCCAGCGGCTCCAGGCCCTTCCTCTCGCGCTTGGCGTTGATGCGCTCCTGGCGGGCCCTGTCGGCGTCGGACCCGGGGGTGGGGGTCGCGCGGATGACGATGTACTGCTGCACGAAGGTCCACACGTTCGTGGTCAGCCAGTAGATGAGCACACCGATCGGCATGCCCGGCCCCGTGATCACGTAGATGAACGGGAGCATGTACAGCATCATCTTCTGGGTGCTGGCCATCGGCCCCTCGAGAGCCGCCTTGGGCATATTGCGCATGGTCAGCTCCTTCTGGGTGAAGAAGGTGACCGCACACATGCAGGCGATGATGATGCCGGCGAGGACCTTGGTGTTGACGCCGCCGTCGCCCGAGTTCAGGAAGCTGTTGGCGATGGTGACATCGCCGAGGATCGTGGAGTGGCTCGCGCTCTTGGCGAGCTCGGTGGTCAGCGGGCCGAAGGCCTCACCCCCGGCCGCCTGGGGGAGCTTGGTGAACAGCACCCGGAACAGGCCGAAGAAGATCGGCATCTGGAGCAGCATCGGCAGGCACGAGGAGAACGGGCTGGCGCCCGCCTCCTTGTAGATCGCCATGGTCTCCTCCGCCATCTTCTGGCGGGACTCCTGGTCGGTCTTGCCCTTGTACTTCTTCTGCACTGCCTGCAGCTCGGGCGAGACCATCTGCATCGCGCGCGAGGCGCGGATCTGCCGCACGAACAGCGGGATGATCAGGGTGCGGACCACGACGGTGAGGCCGACGATCGACAGGACCCAGGTCAGGCCCGAGTCCGGATCCATGAACACGGACAGCAGCGCATGGAGCTTCACCATGAGCCATGCGACGGCCCATTCGATGGGGTAGAGGGGATTCATCGGCCTGGTCTTCCTGCCGCACGGATGCGCATGTCGTTCATGCGAGGTGACGGCTGTGGTCGGGAGTCTGGGTCAAGGGTAGGCCCTACCGGGCGGGCCTCCGCAGTCGGCGTGGATTCCTCCACATGCCGGGAGCGGGGACCGGGTCCAGGCCCCCGCGGGTGAACGGATTGCAGCGCAGGATCCGCCAGGTGGTCAGGAGCGTGCCCTTCACCGCCCCGTGCACCCGCAGGGCATCCATGCCGTACTGGGAGCAGACCGGGTCGTACCGGCACGCGGGCGGGGTGTAGGGGGAGATGCCCACCTGGTAGCCGCGCACCGGGAGCATGAGCACCCGCCGGGGCAGCCGGGCGAGGCCCCGCAGCGCGGACGCCGCGGTCATCTCGATCTCTCCTCGCGGCGGGCCAGCTTCCGCCCAGCGGAGGCGAGGGCCGCGTCGACGTCGGCGCGGAGCTCGGCGAAGGGCTGGTCCTGGATGCCGGGCTGCGCCCGCAGCACGATGGCGGTGCCCGGCTCGAGCACGGCCAGATGCGGGCGGACGATCTCCCGCAGGCGGCGGGTCACGAGGTTCCGCACCACCGCATTGCCCACGCGTTTGGACACGACAAATCCCACGCGGGGTGCGGCCTCGTCCTGCGCAAGCAGGGTGAGGTGCACGACCACGTGGGATCGGGCGCTGCGCACGCCTCCGCGGGTGACGGCACGGAACTCGTCACTGGTTCGGAGGCGATGCCGGGACCAGGTCACGGCGTCACCGAGGGAACGCCGTGTCTCGCCGCGACGGTCCGCCTCAGGCGGAGAGCTCGGCGCGGCCCTTGGCGCGGCGGGCGTTCAGGATGGCGCGGCCGGCGCGGGTGCGCATGCGGGCGCGGAAGCCGTGCTTCTTGGCGCGGCGGCGGTTGTTCGGCTGGAACGTGCGCTTGCTCATGGGTTCTCCTCGATCGTGGGCGCGGATGCACCCCTCGCGTGGTCTCTGGTCTGCTGCACGAACGGGAAGTCCGGGCGCACCCGCCGAGGCGGGGCGGCTGCCGAGGTCCGATCCGATGCCGGAGTGGGTCCGCAGTGGATCCGGGAACCGTATCGGGACGGCGCGCAGCGCTGACTGCACGATGCTAGGCGCGAGGGCGTGCGGGGTCAACGGCGCGAGACCGCTTTCGGCCGGTTGTGGCCGGTTTCTCACTTCCGCCCGGGGTGGGCGGCATCGGGGCCGCGCTCAGGGACCTGCGGCAGGGACATGCAGGGGCGGGCGCGGGAGAGGTGCACGGTGACGGAGTCGAAGCTCACCGGCTCCGACCGGTCGTTGTCCACATCGTTGATCCACAATACAGAAGTTATTGTGGAAAACTGGGGCGGACCCGCCGCTCGAACCCTAGGGGAGAGACCTGATGAACGAGGCGAACGCCGACGCGATCTGGGAGCACACGCTCCGGACCCTGCGCCGGGACGACACCGTGTCGCAGCGGGTCATCGCCCTGCTCACCCTCTCTCGCCTGATGGCCGTCGTCGCGGACACCGCCCTGGTCGCCGCGCCCTCCACCTCGGCGAAAGAGCTGTTCGAGCATCGGATCGCCGGGTCGCTGAAGGCGGCGCTGAGCGAGGCGACCGGCCGCGACACCCGCTTCGCGGTGACGGTGGACGAAACCCTCCTGCTCGAGGAGGACGACGACGATCCCGCGCCCGCCCCGCCGCTGACCTCGACGTCCTCCCCCCGCAGTGCACATCCTGTGGACAACGCTGTGGACAACCTGTCACCGGATGTGAACAACAGTCCGTTCCGGCGCGGCGAGGGCTCGGTCCTGCCCGCCAACGGCGAGCCCTCCCGGGCCGCGATGCCGAGCGCCGGCAGCGCCTACTCCGCCCCCTCGGGCAGCGATCGCTTCGGCGGGGTCGCGGCCGGTCGCCCGTCGGCGGCCGACGATCCCAGCGCCTATTCCGGCTTCTCGGCGCTGACCGGCTCCTCAGCCCCCTCGCCCGGGCCCGCACCGCGCCGCAGCCAGCCCTCGGAGCGGTCCGCCCTCGGCGAGGATTCGCGCCTGAACAGCAAGTACACCTTCGACACCTTCGTGATCGGCTCCTCGAACCGCTTCGCGCAGGCTGCCGCGTCCGCCGTCGCGGAGACACCGGCGAAGGCGTACAACCCGCTGTTCATCTATGGCGGCTCGGGGCTGGGCAAGACGCACCTGCTGCATGCGGTGGGCCACTACGCGCAGAGCCTCTACCCCGACGTGGTGGTTCGCTACGTGAACTCGGAGGAGTGCACCAACGACTTCATCAACTCGGTCCAATCCGGCCAGTTCGGCAAGGCGCAGGAGTTCCAGCGCCGCTACCGCGACATCGACATCCTGCTCATCGACGACATCCAGTTCCTGCAGCGTGCGCCGGAGACGATGGAGGCGTTCTTCCACACCTTCAACACGCTCTACAACACCGACAAGCAGATCGTCATCACCTCTGATCTGCCCCCGAAGGAGCTCGGCGGCTTCGAGGACCGCATGCGCTCGCGCTTCGAGATGGGCCTGATGACGGACGTGCAGCCGCCGGACCTCGAGACCCGGATCGCGATCCTCCGCAAGAAGGTCGCCCAGGAGAACACCGGCGAGGTCCCGCACGACGTGCTGGAGTACATCGCCAGCCACATCGCCACCAACATCCGCGAGCTCGAGGGCGCGCTGATCCGCGT
>DAHVRS010000515.1 GCA_027322375.1 Brachybacterium sp.
AGATGCTCGACGTGCTGCGCCCCGAGGTCGTCACCCAGACCCGCGCCGCCTACGACGCGCTCTACCGCGCACCCCAGGCCCTGCCCGTCGCGGTGCTCCACGGCCTCGCCGCCGTCACCGCCGACCACCAGAACAGCGAGACCCTCTCGCGCTGGCACCGCGCCCAGGGGGCCGACGCCGCGCTCGCCGCTGAGGACCGCCCCGCGGACCCCGCCCTCGCCGCCCTGCGCGACCACGTCGACGCCCTCTCCCTCTCCCCAGCGCTTCTCACCGCCGCGGACCAGGACGCACTCGCCGCCGCAGGCCACGACGCCCGCACCGTGGTCCTGGTCAGCCAGCTCGTCGCCTTCGAGAGCCACCTCCTGCGCCTCCTCGACGGCCTCGCGGCACTGCACGGCCTCACCGCGCCGGCCGCTCCTGCACCCGCCCGCGCACCGCACACCCGCGGCCGCGCCGTCGCGCATGGCGGGACGACCCGCACCGGCCTCACCCGCCCCGCGGCCTACACCCGCGAGCAGCTGCAGTGGGAGCCCTGGCTTCCCGTCCCCGCCGAGGACGAGCTCACCGAGGAGCAGCGTGAGTCCTTCGCCTCGAAGGCGACCACGAACAGCGTCTACTTCCGGATGCTCTCCCTCACCCCGGCCCTTACCCGCGCCCGCAGCGCGTTGGACAATGCGATCTTCCTGCCCCGCAACGGCCTGCCCAAGGCGGAGCGCGAGCTCGCCGCGGCTGTGACCAGCAAGGTCAACGACTGCATCTACTGCGCCTCCGTCCACGCCCGCAAGTCCGCCGCGCTCGCCCGCGACGAGCAGAGCGTCGACACCCTGCTCGCCGCCTCCCTCGAGCGCGACGAGGACTGGATCGCCGCGGACCTCGACCCGCTGAGCGCCGGTCAGAGCGCCCGCTGGTCCGCCCTCGTCGACGCCGCGGCCGCGCTCTCCCGACCCCGCCCCGCACTGCGCCCCGCGCATCTCGAGGCGCTGCGCGCCGAGGGCCTCACCGACCCCGAGATCGCCGACCTGCTCAGCGCCGCCGCCTTCTTCGCGTGGGCGAACCGCCTCATGCTCAGCCTCGGCGAGCCCTCTCTTCCCAGCGCCTGAACTCCATCCCCTCTCCCCACCCCGAGGACCGTCATGACCCCCACGCTCCGCTCCCACGGCCTGCGCCGCCGCACCCTGCTCGGCACGGCGCTGGCCACCCTGCCCGTGCTCGCCCTCGCCGCCTGCGGCGAGGTCACCGTCGAGGACGCCGCCTCCACGACCACCACCCTCACGCTGCGCGATGACCAGGACCGCGAGGTCGTGCTGCCCGGCCCCGCCCAGCGCGCCGTGGTGCTGAACAGCTACACCAACGAGTTCCTCCGCGCGATCGGAGCGGGCGACCGCGTCGTCGGCGTGGATCGCGCTTCCCTGGACCGCCTGCCCTATCTCGACCTCACCGAGGATCAGGTCATCGCCGAGGGCCTGGACCAGCTGAACTACGAGGCGATCGCCGGGCTCGAGCCCGATGTGGTGATCCTTCCCCGCAACGCCGTGTGGCAGGAGGCGGCCGAGCAGCTCAGCGCCTTCGACATCCCCGTCGTCGTCGCGACCGCCTGGGACACCGAGGTGGTCGATGAGACCCTCACGCTGCTCGGCCAGGTCTTCGGTCTCGAGGACGGGGCGACGACGGTACTGGACTTCCG
>DAHVRS010000196.1 GCA_027322375.1 Brachybacterium sp.
TGGTCCGGGCCGGCTTGCCCGAGCCGCTCGCGAACGCCGCGGCCGCTGGAACACTCCCGGAGGGCACATCGATCGACCTCGGCGAACCCGATCTGAGCTGGCCGGAGTGGCGCGTTGCGCTCGAGCACGAAGGGCCGTCGCACCTCGAGGCGGAGCAGATCGAGCGGGACATCGCGCGAGGTGAGAGACGCGCTGAGGCAGGCTGGATCGAGTTGCGGACAACAGCGAAGGACGTGCGCGCCGGGTGCGCACCAGCCATCCGCAAGGTGCGTCGTGCCCTGGAGCGACAGGGCTGGCGTCCAGAATGACGTGGCCCCGTGCACGTTTGGCGCCCCTCTCGTGCACGTCGCAGGGCACGAGGAGACCAGAGCCGGATCGAGTCCTGCATCTGGACCGCTTCGATGGCGTTGAAGCGGTCCAGATGCAGAACTCGATGCCCGCAGCGGCGGATGGGCGGCGTGCCAGGCGGGCGCGGTGCCCGGTGGGCGGGGCGCCAGGAGGGCGCGGTGCTCGGCGGGGACGGGCGGGGTCCCCCCCCCGCCCCGCGAGGCTCAGGCGCCGGAGACGGTGCCGACGCGCGCGCCCTCGGGCACCTCGCCGCCCTCTTCGCCGAGCACGGCGTCACCGACCACGGTGACGTCGGCGCCGAAGGTCCAGTCGCCCTGCACCTCGAGGGAGCGGGCCTCGGCGAGCGAGGGCACGCCCTGCGCGAAGCGCGCCTCGAAGTCGTCGATGAGCTTGAACGAGTTCGCATCCAGCGACACGTCCGGGATCGACTCGGCCTTCTGCACAAGGGCGCGGCGCTCGTCGAGCTCGTAGAGGTCGGAGCGGATCAGCAGCAGGTCGCTCGTCGCCTTCACGGGCAGGAAGCGGTCCCGTCCCACGACGATCGCGGTCGCGCCCTCGAACACCTCGATCGCGGCGCCCATCGCGGTCTCGATCTGGTAGACGGGCGTGGAGGTCTTGTCCGCGGGGTCGACGGTCTTCTCGTTGCGGATGAGCGGCAGGCCCATGACGCCGTCGCGCTCCTTGAGGATCGCGTCGAGCTGCTCGAGGTCCCACCACAGGTTGTTGGTGTGGAAGAACGGGTGGCGGTGCTCGTCGGTGAAGTAGTCCATCTCCTCCGCGGGGGTCTGCGCGGTGTCGCGCAGGATGAGCTGGCCGTCGGACTTCCGCACCGCGAGGTGGCCGCCCTTGCGGTCCGCGGAGGTACGGCGGCAGAGCTCTGCCGCATACGGCGCGCCGGTGGAGGCGAACCAGGCGGCGAGCACGGGGCTGGGGACGGCGCCGAGGTTGTCGGAGTTCGAGACGGAGGCGTACTTGAATCCGGCGTCGAGGAGCTGCTGGAGCAGACCCGAGGTCTGCAGGGCGGTGTAGATGTCGCCGTGGCCGGGCGGGCACCATTCGAGGTCCGGCTCCGCCTCCCAGGTGACGGGGGTGAGGTCGTCGGCGCGGAGCTTCGGCTCCTTGTTCTGCAGGAAGTCCAGCGGTAGGTCGCCCACGGGCAGGTCGGGGTACTTCGCGAGCACCTCGAGGGTGTCCTCGCGGGTGCGGAAGGAGTTCATGAAGATCAGCGGCAGGCGGGAGCCGGTGCCGCGGCGCGCGGCGAGGACCTGCTCGACGATGAGGTCCAGGAAGCTCTTCCCGTCCCGCACCGGGAGGAGAGACTTCGCCCGGTCCAGCCCCATGGAGGTGCCGAGGCCGCCGTTGAGGTTGATGATCGCGAGCTTGTCGAAGACCTGCTTCGCCTCGGCGACGTCGATCTTCACGTCCTCGAGGTGGGTGGGATCCAGGTACGGCGCGATCGTGTCCTCGGGGATCGTGCCGGTCACCCCCTCCTCCAGCTGCCGGTAGTAGTGGGAGAAGACGTCGATCGCGGTCTGCGCGACCCCTGCGTCCTTCATCTTCTGCTGCGCTGCGGCGAGTCCTTCGTTGCTCATGGTCACAGCGTATCGAGTCCGCGGCCCGGTCCCGGCTCCCCCGCCCGTCCCGCCTTGCGCCGCACCGAGTGTTCGCTCGCTCTTCCCTGGGCTGTGGCGCAGTGCTTGACTGTGCGCGAGCCGTCGGGCGCCGAGGCCCGGCCGCACCGCCCAGGAGGCGCCATGTCCCACGACGATCGCACGCCCGATCCCGTCCGCTTCCCTCCCCGCCCTGCCGGAGAGGGACTGCCCGAGGTGGTGGATCTGGAGGCCTGGGAGGCATTGCGACCGTGGTCGGCAAGGACGGCCCGGTCCCCTTCCTCAGCCTCTTCGAGGGACGCGTTGAGCTGCTCGTCTACCAGCACATGTGGTGGGACGGCGCCCCGCATCAGGGGCAGTGCGAGGGCCGGGCGCTGACGGCCTGGCATCTGCAGGACGCGACCTCTCTGCGCACCGCCGGGGTGTCCTTCGCGGTGCTCACCACGGGTGAGAAGGAGGAGGCCGAGCCGTTCCTCGCCTTCATGGGCTGCACCGAGCCGCGGCACTCGGAGCGGCGCACTCCGCACCCGATCGGCGGGGACATGGGGCACCCGCAGTGCTATGTGCGCGAGGGCGAGCGCGTGTTCCTCACCTACAACCTCACCGGGGGGCACGGAGATCGGCACTCCCGTGTTCGGTCTGCTGGACCTCACCGCCTTCGGCCGGCGCGAGGCCTGGCAGGAGATGCCGCCCGGCCGCGTCGCTGAGCGGGATTCACTAAGCAGGCTCAGGCGCTCGCGGCCGGTGCACAACGGTCACGAGCACCACGGAGACCATCATCAGCAGCAGCCAGGAGACGAACTTCATCAGCGGCACGAGCTCCCAGCCGCCCTGCTGGTGCGGGTAGATCCACGCCCCGGCGGCGGTGCCCAGGTTCTCCGCGATCCACAGCAGCAGCGCGACGCCGAGGAAAGCGGCGAGCACGGGCATCCGCCGCCAGGGCGCCAGGCGTTGCGTGCGGAAGGTCATCACGCACCGCCCGTACAGCAGCAGCATCACCGCGAGCAGCACCCAGCGCGCGTCGGGCAGGTAGTGGTGGGTGAAGAAGTTCGCGTAGATCGCGGCGGCGAGCAGCACGGTGGCCCTCAGGGGCGGGTAGCGGGTGAAGCGCAGGTCGAACAGCCGCATCACGCGCACCATGTACGAGCCGACGGCCGCGTACATGAACCCGGTGTAAAGCGGCACCGCCCCGATCCGCAGGATCCCGTCCGTCTCGTACGCCCAGGAGCCCACCGCCGTCTTGAACACCTCCATACCGGTGCCGACCACGTGGAAGAGCGCGATCACGCCCATCTCCCGCAGGCTCTCCAGGCGCAGCGCGAGCATCGCGATCTGCACGCCGATCGCGGCGAGGACGAGCGCGTCGGCCCGGACCAGCGTTGCACTCTCCGGATACAGCAGCCGCGCCGTGACGAGCAGGGCGAGCATCACCGCCCCGAACACGCAGGCCCAGGCCTGCTTCACGCCGAAGACCAGCAGCTCGACGAGCCGGGCCCGCCATGTGCCGCCCTCCGCCATGAGAGCTGCGGTGCGACGCTGCGCCCACCGGTCGATCCGCTCCTCGAGCGGGGTGAAGGGCTGTCGCTGCAGGCTCATGCCTCAAGTCTCGACAGCCGGTGCGCAGGTTCCCGCAAGAAGTCGGGAGGATTCCGGGGAGGCTCCGGGAAGCTTCTGGGCAGACGGCCGACCGGGCTCACTCTCCGAGCGGGCCGAGCGCGCTCCCATCTCCCCTAGAATCGTGTGCCATGAGCACAGTCCTGTCCGCGGTCGCCTGGCCGTACGCCAACGGTCCCCGCCACATCGGCCACGTCGCCGGCTTCGGCGTCCCCTCCGACGTCTTCTCCCGTTACATGCGAATGGCCGGCCACGACGTGCTCATGGTCTCCGGCACCGACGAGCACGGCACCCCGATCCTCGTCGAGGCGGACAAGGAGGGCATCTCCGCCCACGAGCTCGCCGACCGCAACAACCGCCTCATCGTCGAGGACCTGGTCGCGCTCGGGCTGTCCTACGACCTGTTCACGCGCACCACGACCCGCAACCACTACCAGGTGGTGCAGGACATGTTCGTGACCGTGCGGGACAACGGCTACATGATCGAGCAGACCACCTCCGGCGCGATCTCCCCCTCCACGGGCCGCACCCTGCCGGACCGCTACATCGAGGGCACCTGCCCGATCTGCGGTGCGGGCGGTGCCCGCGGCGACCAGTGCGACAACTGCGGCAACCAGCTGGACCCGACGGACCTGATCGACCCGGTCTCGCGGATCAACGGCGAGACCCCGGAGTTCATCGAGACCTCGCACTGGTTCCTGGACCTGCCGGCGCTCGCGGCGGAGCTCGGGCGCTGGCTCGATGAGCGGGAGGCGACGGGGCTGTGGCGCCCGAACGTGATCCGCTTCAGCCAGAACATCCTCGAGGACATCAAGCCTCGTGCGATGACCCGCGACATCGACTGGGGCATCCCCGTGCCGGGCTGGGAGGACCAGCCGAACAAGCGCCTGTACGTGTGGTTCGACGCGGTGATCGGCTATCTCTCCGCCTCGATCGAGTGGGCGCGCCGCTCCGGTGACCCGGAGGCATGGCGGAAGTGGTGGAACGATCCCGAGACGCTGTCCTACTACTTCATGGGCAAGGACAACATCGTCTTCCACTCACAGATCTGGCCGGCGGAGATGATCGCCCAGAACGGCAAGGGCGACAAGGGCGGCGAGCCCGGCCGCTTCGGCGAGCTGACCCTGCCCACCGAGGTGGTCTCCTCCGAGTTCCTCACGATGGAGGGCAAGAAGTTCTCCTCCTCCAAGGGCATCGTCATCTACGTCCGCGATGTGCTGGAGCGCTACCAGCCCGATGCGCTGCGCTACTTCATCTCCGCGGCCGGTCCGGAGAACCACGATGCGGACTTCACCTGGGTCGACTTCGTCTCGCGCACGAACAACGAGCTGGTCGCCGGCTGGGGCAACCTCGTCAACCGCACCGCCGCGATGATCGCGAAGAACGTGGGCGAGATCCCGGCGGCGGGCGAGTTCGAGGATGTGGACACCGCCCTGCTGGACCAGATCCGCGAGGGCTTCACGACCGTCGGCAAGCTCATCGAGGCGCACCGTCAGCGCGCCGCGATCGCTGAGATCATGCGTCTGGTGGGCGAGGCGAACGCCTACGTCTCCCGCACCGAGCCGTTCAAGCTGAAGGCCGAGGAGCAGCGTCCGCGCCTGCTCACGATCCTGCACGTGCTCGCGCAGGCCGTCACGGACCTCAACACCATGCTCGCCCCCTTCCTGCCCCATTCGGCCAACGCCGTGGAGAAGGCGCTGGGCGGGGACCGGAAGATCGCGCCGATGCCTCGGATCGACGAGGTCGAGGATCTCGACGGCGGCCCCGGCTACCCGATCATCACCGGCGACTACACGCAGGTCCCGGCCTGGGAGCACCGCCCGGTCACCGTGGGGCAGACGGTCGTCAAGCCCACCCCGATCTTCGTCAAGCTCGACCCCGTGATCGCCGAGCAGGAGATCCAGCGACTCGAGGCCAAGGCCGAGGCGGAGGCAGCAGCAGAGGCGGCCGACGGGGCCTGAGACCCGCTCGAGTCGCCAAGAACTGTGACTCCAGCACGTCTGTAGTAACACTTTCTTACGAAAGTGTTACTACACTGGGGTCGTGAGCACAGATCGCGCGCCGCTGCCCGTCCCGCCAGTCGGCCGACGGCCGGGTCACTGGATCGTGCCTGATGACGGCCTCACCTCCCGCTCTGCACGCGCACGCGGCTCTGGTCCCTACGAGGCGACGCTCCCGGCCCACCTAGCGGGCGAGAATCCGCTGGATCTCGCCCTCTCCGGCGATCTCGCTGCCGATGTCGCCGATGCCGAGCAGGCGCTGACCGCGTTCGATGCCCATGCGCGCGCTGAGCTCGGCAGCGAGAATCCTGCACTCGGTCCGATGAGCGCAATCCTGCTGCGCACCGAATCGGCCTCCTCCTCCCAGATCGAGGACCTCACCATCGGCGCCCGCCAGCTCGCCCTCGCCGAGCTCGACGAGTCCCGCAGTGCGAATGCTCGCGCAGTCGTGGCGAACGTACGGACCATGGAGGCGGCGCTTCGCCTCGCGGACCGTCTCGACTTCGACGCCCTCCTCGCGATGCACACCGAGTTGCTGGCCCCCTCCCCCGATGCAGGTCGCTTGCGCGAGCAGCTCGTGTGGGTGGGCCGCAGCGGGCGCAGCCCCCGCGATGCCGTGCACATCGCCCCGGAGGCGGAGGACGTACCCGCCGCGATGGCGGATCTCGTCGCCTTCCTCGCTCGTGAGGACCTTCCGATCCTGCTCCATGCTGCGATCGCGCACGCGCAGTTCGAGACGATCCATCCCTTCACGGACGGCAACGGGCGCACCGGACGCGCACTGGTCCACGCTCTCCTCGCCGGCAAGGGCCTGACACGGACCACTGCTCCCGTCTCCGCTGGGCTGCTCACCGACCTCGAGGCGTACACCGATGCGCTGACTGCCTATCGGCAAGGCGATGCCCGGCCGATCGTGGAGGAGTTCGCGAGCGCGGCCCGTTTTGCTGCTGTCACCGGCACACGTCTGGTGGATGACCTCGCTGCACAGCTCGAGGAGGATCGCGAGCGCCTGTCCGGGCTGCGCCGTCATGCCCTCGCCTGGCGGATCCTGCCTCTGCTCATCGCCCAGCCGATCGTGAACGCCGCGCACCTCCGGGAGGCACTGAATGTGTCTGCGATGTCCGTCCAGCGCGCCCTCGCCCAGCTCACCGTGGCCGGGGTGCTGCAGGAGGCGACGGGCCGCTCACGCAACCGGGTCTGGCAGCACCGCGGAATCCTCACCATCCTTGATGATTACGCGGAGGAGGTGCGCCGAGCAGGCTGAGAGTGCACCGCAGTGGACCCCGGCCTCACTCCTCCTCGCGGCGCGGGCCCGCGAGGTCGTGGACGCGCAGCACCACGGCGTGCGGCGTGCCGGCGGCCTGACCGCCCCCGCGCAGCATCTCCGGAATGAACACTGCCGGTTCCGGGTGCCCGGTGACGTGCTCGAGATACGCCGCATGGGCCTGGAGCGAGGCGACCGACGCCTGGACGTGGTCCTCCTCGACAGGTATGGCGTGGGTGGGCTCGGGGTGCCCGGCGATGGCGACCGTGTGTGCCTGCCAGGGCGCGAGCTCCTCCTCCTCGGCGA
>DAHVRS010000210.1 GCA_027322375.1 Brachybacterium sp.
GGCCAGCAGATCGAGGAGGCGCTGACCCTGCACGACAAGCGCCTCGACGCGCGCACTGCGGAGAAGCGCGCGATCGAGCTGCTGAAGATCGTGGGCATCCCCGCCCCCGAGCGCCGCGTGAAGGCCTTCCCGCATGAGTTCTCCGGCGGCATGCGCCAGCGCGCGATGATCGCGATCGCCATGGCGAACGATCCGGCGCTGATCATCGCCGACGAACCGACCACGGCGCTGGACGTGACAATCCAGGCGCAGATCCTCGAGGTCCTCCAGAAGGCGAAGGAGGTCACGGGAGCGGCCGTCGTGCTGATCACCCACGACCTCGGCGTGGTCGCTGGCAACGTGGACCGCGTGGCCGTGATGTACGCGGGCAAGCTCGTCGAGACCGGACCCGTCGACGACATCTTCGGCACGCCCCGCATGCCGTACACGATGGGCCTGCTGCGCTCGGTGCCGAACATGCTCCGCGCCGGCAAGGATCGCCTCGTCCCGCTCGAGGGCCGCCCACCGCTGCTCTCCGCGCTGCCCAAGGGCTGCCCCTTCGCCCCGCGCTGCCCGGCCGCACAGGACATCTGCCGCCAGGTCGAGCCCGAACTCGAGGTGGATCTCGGCGCGAACCGGCGCGTGGCCTGCCACCGGGCCGACGAGATCGCCGCAGGCACGCTGAAATCCGTGGACATCTTCCCGCGCCCGCCGCACGTCGAGCGCGAAGTCACCGACCGCACCGGGCAGGAGCCGATCGTGGTCGCGGAGGGCCTGGTGCGCCACTTCCCGCTCACCAAGGGCGCGGTGTTCCGCCGCCAGATCGGGACCGTCCGGGCCGTGGACGGGATCGACTTCGAGATCCGCCCCGGGGAGACCCTGGGCCTGGTGGGCGAGTCCGGCTCGGGCAAGTCCACCACCGCGCTGGAGATCATGGAGCTGATCAAGCCCCAGGCCGGCACCCTCACCGTCTCCGGCAAGGACGTCTCCACCCTGTCGAAGAAGGATCGGCTGAAGCTGCGCGAGGACGTCCAGATCGTCTTCCAGGACCCGATGGCCGCGGTGGACCCGCGCCTGCCCGTCGGCGACATCATCGGCGAGCCGCTGACGCTCCAGCGCATCCCCAAGGCTGAGCGCGACCGCCGCATCTCGGAGAAGCTCGAGCTCGTGGGCCTGGACCCGTCGATGACGGACCGCTACCCGCATGAGTTCTCCGGCGGTCAGCGCCAGCGCATCGGCGTAGCCCGTGCGCTGATGACGGACCCGAAGCTGCTGGTGCTGGACGAGCCGGTCTCCGCCCTGGACGTCTCTGTCCAGGCCGGTGTCATCAACCTGCTCCAGGACCTGCGCGACCAGCTCGGGCTGTCCTACCTGTTCGTCGCCCACGACCTCGCGATCGTCCGTGAGATCTCCGACCAGATCGCGGTGATGTACCTGGGCCGCATCGTCGAGTACGGGCCGGTGGCCGAGGTCTTCACCTCGCCGCGCCACCCGTACACCCGGGCGCTCATGTCCGCTGTGCCCGTGCCCGACCCCGTGGTCGAGCGCGAGCGGAACCAGATCATCCTCAAGGGGGACCTCCCGAGCCCCACCGAGGACATCCAGGGATGCTCCTTCGCCTCCCGCTGCCCCCTGTACATGCTCCTCGACGAGGATCGGCAGTCCCGCTGCCGCGCCGAGGACCCGGCCCCGAGCACCCACGGTGCCGCCCGCGTGGCGTGCCACCACGTGGATCAGATCACCCGGCTCGACACCATCGATGCCGGTTCCACCTCGTCCGTCACCAGCGCGTGACGGCACCCACGAAGAAGAGGGAACACCCATGAAGATCACCAGCACCCGCCGACTCTTCCTCGGCGGCACCGCCGTCATCGGCTCCGCCGCCGCGCTCGCCGCGTGCGGTGGCCAGAAGACCACCGAGGAGCAGCAGAAGCAGGCCGAGGAGGACAACGCCAAGAAGGCCGAGGAGCAGTCGGAGCTGCCCAGCACCGCCTGGGAGCGCGCCGACTACGACGATGTCGCCGATGGCGGCACCCTCACCCTCGCCGTCTCCCAGCTGCCCAACAACTGGAACTCGCAGCAGACCGACGGCAACCTCGCCGATCTCACGAAGATCCGCGACTCCATGGGCGCCAGGCACGAGATCGACTACTCCGAGGACGGCGAGAAGACGTTCAACCCGGACTACGTCGAGAGCGCTGAGCTCATCAGCGAGGATCCGCAGATCGTCTCTTTCAAGTACAACAAGGACGCGGTGTGGGAGAACGGCGACCCGATCGTCGTCGACGACCTCATCGCGAACTGGAAGGCCCTCAACGGCTCCAACGAGGACTACCTGATCGTCTCCTCGGTGGGCTGGGACCAGATCAAGGAGATCCGCCAGACGGACGATGAGTTCTCCGGCGAGATCGAGTTCTCCGAGCCCTTCGCGGACTGGATCACCGTGGTCTACCCGGACAGCCCCGCCTCGGTCACCTCCGATGCGAAGGAGTTCAACGAGGGCTACGTCTCCGAGCCGACTCCCTCCCGCGGCCCGTTCAAGGTCGCGAAGATCGACGACGCCGGTGGCGTGGTCACCCTCGAGCGCAACGACAAGTGGTGGGGCCGCGCCCCGAAGCTCGAGACGATCGTCTTCAAGGTCACCGACCAGACCCAGGCCCCGGCCTCCTTCGCCAACGGCGAGCTGGACGCCTACGACATCGCCAACGGTGACGAGCTCGCCCAGGCGAAGGGGCGTGCAGACGCGAACATCCAGGTCACCAACGGCCTGACCTGGACCCACCTGACGCTCAACACCGAGGGCGGCGACGGCTCCCTCGCCGATCCGGCAGTGCGCGAGGCGATAGCCCGCGGCATCGACCGCAACGCGATCGGCAACGCGGTCGTGGGCCCGCTCGAGGCGCCGATCGTGCTCGTGAACAACTTCGTGTACATGCCCGGCCAGGACGGCTACGAGGACTCCTACGAGCCGCTGGGCAGCCTCGAGTTCGATGCCGAGGCCGCGAAGAAGCTGCTGGACGACGCCGGCTGGACCGCCGCTTCCGAGGGCGACGTGCGTGAGAAGGACGGCAAGAAGCTCGGCTTCTCGATCGTCGTGCCCGCGGACACCAAGTCCAACGAGGACCGCGCCGCGCAGGTGCTCACCAACCTCAACGCCATCGGCTTCGAGGTCAAGGTGCAGACCGTCCCCTCGGACGCGTACTTCGACGAGTACATCCTGCCGAAGAACTACGACGCGGCGACCTTCTCGTGGGTGGGCAGCCAGTACCCGGAGTCCTCCTCCGTCAACCTGGTCTACCCCAAGGACTCCGGGCAGAACTTCACCAACTTCGCGGACGACCGCCTGGGCGACCTCAACAAGCAGCTCAAGAGCGCTTTCGAGGACGCGGAGAAGCAGAAGCTCGCCAACGAGGTCTCAGAGATCATCGCCGAGTCGTGGGCGATCATCCCGTTCTACGCGACCCCGAACATCGTGGGTGTCAAGGACGGCATCGTGAACTATGGCGCCTCGCAGTTCGAGAGCGTCGACTGGACCCAGGTCGGCATGAAGGCCTGATCCGTCGGGATCCTCTCGGAGGGCCCGGTCACCGCATCTGCGGTGGCCGGGCCCTCCGGCGTTCAGGGCAGAGGACCGAGTCGGGAGTGTGCGGTCGTGGGTGCGCGGTCAGGAGCGCACGGCCATGGGCGCGCAGACAGGGGCGTGCGGACGGGGACTCGGCTCAGAGGAGCCGGAGCGCGAGGTTCGAGAGCACGACAACGCCGAGCACAGCGAAGACTCCGAGGTTCAGCGAGCGGGACGCGGGGTCTTCTCCGCCTTCCGGATGCGTGTGGTGCCAGTCCTCCCAGCGGTCCCGCACCGCGGCGGAGCGGCTCGCCTCCTGATCGCGGCGCATCCGCTCCGCGCGGGAGAGCCGGCGTCGCGTATCCGTGCGCAGCGAGGCGCCGGAGGGGGCCGGATGCAGGGAGTCTGTCCGCGGACCCGTCGTGCCGCGCAGCGGGTTGTCCCGGCCGATGCCGGGGGCGTTCCAGGCGTTGACCCGGCGGGGCCTGCCGCCCAGGTCATCGACCTCGAAGCTGACCATCGCCCCGAGCCGCACCTGCTCGATGCGCGCGAAGGGAAGGGAGTAGTTGTGCAGAAGATTCCGCACCCGCACCCCCTCGTTCAGCAGCTCGAGCCGCGGCGCCCACAGCACCGCCCAGATCAGCGCCGCGACCAGTGCGAGGCCGGGCACGAGGAACAGCCCGACGAGCCCGGCGGAGAAGAGCGCCTCCACCGCGAGGCCTGCGAGCAGGGCCCACACCAGGATGCAGATCACGCTCGCCCCATAGGGACGCAGGACGACGGGGGCGGCGGGATCCGAACTGCTCATGCGCGCCACGATATCCGCCGGATCCGGGGTCCTGTGCTCCTGAGGGCTCCTGCGCTCGTCCGAGGTGCTGTGTTCAGAGCGCGATCACGAGGGCGTCTGGCGGCGCCTCGTCAGGACGTCCGTCGGCCGTGGTCCCGCCAGCGGCGAGCAGCAGGATCGCGTCGGCCCGGCCGTAGGGCGCGAGGCGCCTGCCGGGCAGTGCCCGGACCGTCTCGTATCCCTCCTCGTCGCGGCCGAGCACAGCCGGCAGGGCATGGAGCGTGCCGGGCCTGCCGCGCAGCGTCCGCGGCGCGGGCCCGTCCTCGAGCCGTACGCGGCGCATTGCCTGCGGCGCGCCGGGCAGCAGGGGACGCACGAAGAGGTGGTGGCCCACGAGGGCGCCGACGGGCGTGCCGGGCAGGTGCACGACGGGCGTGCCGCCAGCGAGGATGCCCGCGCCCTGCGGCCCGCCGGGGCGAAGGGCGAGGTGCACGAACTCCGAGGTGCCGGTGCCCAGCTCGCCGAGCGCGAGCTTGACGACGTCGAAGGCGCCGTGGCCGATCCCGCCGGTGGTGAGCACGAGGTCGGTGTCCGCCGCCGCCTCGGCGAGCACGTCCCGCAGCTGCGCAGGATCATCACCGCAGTGCAGGTGCCGGGTGCGGACCCCGTCGGCGCGCAGAGCCGCTTCGAGCATGAGCCCGTTCGACTCTCGCACCCCGCCGGGGGCGGTGGCGTCGGCCCCGTCAGCGCTGTGCATCCTCTCTGCCCTGAGCAGTTCATCGCCCGTGACCACCACGGTGACGCGCGGCGGCCGCTGCACGGCGAGCTCGCGGAGCCCGAGCGCGGCGGCCAGGCCGAGCAGCCCAGCCCCTGCCACGTCCCCGGCGCGCGCGAGCTCGGTGCCGCGCGCCACCTCCTCCCCCACCCCGCGCACATGCCGCCCGGGCTCGGGCAGCGCGTCCAGAGTGATGGTCACTGCGTGAGGTGGTGGGCCGACGGGGGACGCGTCCGTGCGCTCCACCTCGATCACCGCATCCACCCCCGCAGGGACGGGCGCACCGGTCATGATCCGCACCGCCGTACCGGGCCGGTGCGCGGGCACTGCCGCCGCACGGGCCGGCAGCTCGGCGACGACCGGCAGGGTCGTGCTGCCGGCGGTGAGGTCCGCGCAGCGCACTGCGAAGCCATCCATCGCCGCGATCGGCACTCCGGGCATATCCTCCGGGGCATGGACGGGCGCGGCGAGCACAGCCCCGGTCGCCTTCTCGAGCGGAAGATGCTCGGTCACCGCGGGCAGCGAGAACCGCGCACGGAGGTGCTCGCGCCAGGCGAAGGGATCCCGGGATGCGTCGGTCAAGGGGGCTCCTCGCAGCAAGGGCGGTGGGGACGCACCCATGATCGCCCATCCCACCCGTGCCGGGCCGGGACTCGCGCCCCTTCGACTCGCCCTCCACGCACCAGGACGTCCCCACGCCGTCCCCAGTGCGCGGACCACCCCTGACGGGCCTGGCCAGTGGGGTGCATGATGGGGGTATGCGCGAGATCCGCTTCGACAGCTTCGGACCACCCGAGGTCCTCACCCTCCACACCGATGCGCCTATCCCCGAGCCGGGGCCCGGCGAGGTGCTGGTCGAGGTCGACCATGTGGGACTGAACCCGCTGGACTACAAGATCCGCGACGGCTCCTCCGGCATGGCGAAGACCCTCACCCTCCCCGCCGGCACCGGCCGCGAGATGGCCGGTGTGGTGCGCGGCGCCGGCCCTGACCTCGACGAGGCCGAGCTCGCCTCGCGCGGGCTCCGCCCCGGCACGCGCGTGTTCGGGATGCGGGCCCCCGGCGATCCCCGCGGCGTGGCCGCGGAGGTGATCGCGATCGGCGCAGACGATCTCGCCCCGATCCCCGAGGAGACGATGCTCGAGGACCTGCCCCGCTGGGCTGGCCTCGCCCTCGCCGGGCTCACCGCGATCGCGACGATCGAGGACACCGTCCGCCTCTCCCCTGGCGCGACCGTGCTCGTCCACGGCGGCAGCGGCGGCGTGGGCCAGCTGCTGGTCCCGATGGCGCTCGAAGCGGGTGCCGCGACGGTCTGGGCGACCGGCCGGGCCGCGAACGCGGAGCGGCTGCGGGAGCTGGGCGCGATTCCGATCCCTTATGACGAGGCCGACTGGCGCGAGGAGATCCACCGCGCGACCGACGGCCGCGGCGTGG
>DAHVRS010000518.1 GCA_027322375.1 Brachybacterium sp.
GGCGCCGACGAGGACGGGCGCGGATCGGCTCGGCAGCGGAGTGCTCGGCACCACCACGGTGGGGCAGGTGGCATGGGCCGGGAGCGAGGTGGCGACCGATCCTCTCAGCAGCCCGAGGAATCCGCCTCGGCCCCGGGAGCCGACGACGATCAGCTGAGCCTTGGCCGAGATCTCGGCCAGGGCTCCCACCGAGTCGCCGTCGACGGTGACGTACTTGACCTTCCCGGAGTGCTCGGCGAGCAGTCCGGCGGCCTTCTCCAGCAGGGACTCGGCCACTTGCTGATGTGCCTTGTCCTCCTTCCATGCCTGGAGGGCGGCCGGGTTGGCGTACACCGGGATCGGGGTCCGGTAGGCGGTGACCACCGTGAGCGAGGTGCCGCGGCGGGCGGCGATGTCCGCGGCGTAGCGCACTGCCGCTTCAGCGTTCTCGGACCCGTCGTAGCCGACTGCCACGCCCAGGTTGCGTGCGGCGGGGTCGAAGGGGATCGTCTCCGGCTCGGTAGGGACTTCGGTGTTCATGGCGTCTCCTGCGCGGGGCATCCGGGGAGGACGACGGCGGCGCCCCGCTGTCGAGGCCGCCCTCGTCATCTTGATGCTATCCGCTCGGTCATCAGCGCCGAGGACGAACGTCCCACCTTTCGCCGAGTCCTAACTCGGCAGCCGCTCGTCCTGCAGGTGCGGGACGATCATCACCGCCCCCTCCGCCTCGTGCAGGATCGCGCGGGAGGTCGATCCGAGCAGGACGCTGCGGACCGCGCCCCGCCCGCGGGTGCCCACCACGGTCAGCTGGGACTCGCCGATCGCGTCGTGGAGGACGACCGCGGGCTCGCCGATGCGCACCTCCCCCGCCACCTCGATCCCGGGGACCTGCGCCCTGATCCAGGCGATGTCCTGCTCGAGGACCGCCTGCAGCTCCTGCCGGCGGCGCTCCGCGATCCCTTCGGCGTCAGGAGAGAGCTCGGGGTACCAGGACAGCTCGCTCACCGGCATCGGCAGGGCCATCAGCACCAGCAGCGAGGTCCCCCGCTCCCTGGCCACCTGCGCCGCGTGGAGGGCGGCGACGCGGCTGCGCTGGGACTCGTCCATGCCGACCACGACGGGGGCGGACGTGGGCGCCGGCTCCTCCTGGTCCTCGCCCGGGACGACGATGGTGGGGCACCGGGCGTGGGCCGGCAGCGTGGTGGCGACGGAGCCGCGCACGAGCCCGAGGAACCCGCCTCGGCCCCGCGCGCCGACCACGACCAGCTGCGCGTTCGCAGAGGCGTCGGCCAGGGTGCCCACGGAGTCGCCCTCGGCGGTCATGTAGGAGACCTCCCCGCGGTGCCCCTCCAGCAGCACCGCCGCCTCGTCCAGTGCGGTCTGGGCGCGGCGTCGGTTCGCCTCGTCCTCGCGCTGCGCGGGCACGGCCGCATAGGCCCCGTACACCGGGACCGGGGCACGGTAGGTGGTGATCACGGTCAGCTGCACCCCGCGGCGCGCGGCGATGCCGGCGCCGTAGCGCAGGGCCTGGGTGGAGTTCGGGGACCCGTCGAAACCGACGACGATGCCCAGGTCCCGCGCTCCGGGGTCGAAGGGGATGGTGTCGTGATCGGGTTGACCATCGATGCTCATGGCGCATCCTCTGCGGGGCCGGCGACCGGGACGAGGATGACGCCCCGTCCTCGAGTCCGTCCTCGTCGCCTCGGACCCTACTCCGGTCCGCGCCGAAGGCCCAGGCGTCAGGACGGGGTGATCATCCCCGACAGCCGCTCCACCCAGACGCGGGCGGCGTCGTAGGCCTCGTCTGCGTAGTCCTCGCGGATGTCGGGGCGGCCGCCGTCCACGCGGGGGTAGGAGCCCAGGTAGTGGACCACCGGGCACAGCCGGTGCAGGGAGCGCAGGGCCGCCGCCACCCGACGGTCCTCGATGTGCCCCTCGACGTCGATCGAGAAGGAGTACCGGCCCAGGAAGTCCCCGACCGGCCGGGACTCGATCCGGGACATGTTCACACCGTTGGAGCTGAGGATCTCCAACGCCTCGAGCAGCGCGCCCGCCCGGTTGTGCGGCAGCTGGATCGCCAGGGTGGTCTTGTCGGCCCCGGTGCGGGCGGGGATCCGGCCCTCGCGGGTGACCAGCACGAAGCGGGTGATCGCGCCCGCATGATCCTCGATGCCCTCGGCCAGGATCTCCAGCCCGTAGTGCTGAGCGGCCAGCGGCGAGCACACGGCGGCGCGGCCCCGGGCGGCCTCCGCGTCCAGCGCGGCCAGATCACGCGCCGCGGCGGCGGTCGAGGATGCGGCCGCGACGTCCGCGGCGGGGACCTGGGTGCGCAGCCATTCCTGCACCTGTGCCTGGGCGTGGGGGTGGGAGGTGATCGTCCCGAGCTGGTCGAGCGGCGTGGCGGCCCGCGCGGCGAGCACGAAGGTGATCTGCACGGTCTGCTCGGCCACGATCGTGATCGAGTCCGTCGCGGCCAGCACGTCGAGGGTGCCGGAGACCCCGCCCTCCACCGAGTTCTCGATCGGCGCCATCAGCGCGTCGATGTCACCGGCGATCAGATCGGTGGTGGCGGTGGCGACGGAGGCGAAGGGCACCAGCTGCGGCTCCGCGCTCGCGAACTCCTCGGGGGTCTCCGCGAGAGCCTGCAGGAGCGCCTGGTGGGTGAAGGTGGTCTCGGGGCCGAGGAATCCGTACCGCATGGAACGCAAGGGTAATGCGCTCGTGCGCGCCGTGCCGACTCGTCCGGGCCGCCCGCTCCGGTCAGAGGCCGACCATGGACATCCCGGCCTCGTTGTAGCGCTCGCCCTGGACACCGATCTGCGCGGCCAGCGCATCGAGCACGGTGACCTCGTCGGCCGACAGGGCCACCTGCGTGGAGCCAGTGTTCTCGTCGATGCGGTCACGGCGACGGGTGCCCGGGATCGGC
>DAHVRS010000246.1 GCA_027322375.1 Brachybacterium sp.
CGCCCAAGGAGACTGAGCTGCGGCTCCTGCTGCTCGAGCACGGGTTCGCCGAGCCCGAGATCAACCACCCCATCCGCCTCTCCAACGGGAGCGACAAGCCAGCCGACTTCCGGCTCGACCTCGCCTACCCCCACCTGCGCATCGCCATCGAGTACGACGGGGACGCGCATCGCACGGACCAGGAGCAGTGGGCGAAGGACCGGCGCAAGGACGACATGCTGCACGAGGCCGGCTGGCGCGTGGTGCGGGTGACGCAACGCGATCTCAACAAGCCCGACGACCTCCTCACCCGCCTCACCGCCCTCCGAGTACCCCGGGCCTGAGCTCGCACACCTCCCAGCACGGGTTTGCCCGTTGAGCTTCCGTCACTGGAAGCCCAGCGGGCAAAAACGGTGAGGGGCAGAGGGGTGGGCGGGCGCAGGGGCCGGCGGAGGCCCGCCCGGAACGGAAATGCCCGCTGGGCTTCCGGTAGTGGAAGCACAGCGGGCAAAACCGTGAATGGGTGGTGGGCCGGGCCGGGGCCGGGTGGGAACGGCCGGGCCCGCCGGTCAGGGCCTGGGGAGGCGGGGCGCCTCGGCGATGACGGCGTCGACCAGGGGGTCGATGGCCGGGACACCCAGCAGGGCCAGCAGGGAGCTGATCCGCTCGGTGGTGTCCTCGAGGGCGGCGGCGGCCGCGATGGCCTCGGACTTCGGGTCCTGGACCTCGTGCCCGGCCCGCACGCGGTCGGTGACCCACGCGGTCCAGGCGGCGACGGCCGCGACCTCGCCGGGAGCCTTGTCCGGGCCGCCCAGCTCCTCGATCACGGGCAGGGCGCGCACGGGCAGCTTCGCGGTGCCGTCGGCGGCGATGCGGATGAGGTTGTCCGCGAGGCGCGGGTTGCGGAACCGCTCCTCGAGGGCGGAGGTGTAGGCGTCGAGCTCGGCGGCGGGCAGGGGCAGAGTGGCGCGGGCCTCGGCCCACAGCTGCTCGACCAGGGCCCGCACCTCGCGGTGGCTGATCGCCTCGTCCACGCGCTCCACGCCCGCGACCTGGCCGGCGTAGGCCATGAGGGTGTGGGCGCCGTTGAGCAGGCGGAGCTTGCGGCGCTCGTGCACCTCGATGTCGTCGGTGAACTGCACCCCGGCCTTCTCCCACTCGGGGCGGCGGCCGCGGAAGCGGTCCTCGATGACCCACTCGGTGAAGGGCTCGGTGACCACCGGGACCGCGTCGGCGAACCCGGTCTGCTCGCGCACGGTGTCCGCGGCGCCCTCGTCTGCAGAGGGCGTGATGCGGTCGACCATCGAGGAGATGACGTCCACGTGGTCGGTGAACCAGGCGGCGGTCTCCTCGTCGAGCTCGGCGCGGACGGCCTCGCCGAGGACCTCACCGTTGCCGGTGAGGTTGTCGCAGGAGACCAGGGCGATCGGCTCGGTGACTCCGGCCTCGCGGCGGGC
The DNA here is from genome assembly GCA_027322375.1 of Brachybacterium sp. Taxonomy (GTDB): domain Bacteria; phylum Actinomycetota; class Actinomycetes; order Actinomycetales; family Dermabacteraceae; genus Brachybacterium. The sequence continues at coordinate 1,437 of DAHVRS010000246.1, forward strand.
CTTCAGGCCCAGCGCGATGCGGGCCGGGGCGGAGGTCGCGGGGTCGGAGCCGGCGGAGTAGCCCTTCTCCGTGATGGTGAGGGTGACCACGGTGGTGAAGGGGTCAGCGAGCAGGGCGACCAGGGCGTCGACGTCGGAGGCCGGGTAGACCTCGTCGATCACATCCAGGACGGAGACCTCGTCGGCCTCGGGGCCGCGCACGATCAGGCCGTACTTGCCGCCCTGGGCGTTCAGCGCGTCGGCCATCGCGGCGGAGCGGCCGGTGAAGGCGACCACGGACCAGCCGCCGGCCACGGCAGTGGCCTGCAGGGTGTGGGCACGGGCGAAGTTGCCGATGCCGAGGTGGACCAGACGGCCGACGTCGGAGGCAGAAGGGGCGTTCATCGGAGCATGTCCTCTCACGCGGACTCGCCGAGGCGGAAGACCTCGCGAGGCTGCTGGGTGGGCAGGGTAGCGACGAGCTCGCGGGCGTCCTCGAGACGCATGCGGTGCTCGGCGACGAGGCCTGCCAAGTGGGTCGCGTCGATGCGGCGCGACATGTCATGGCGCGCCGGGATCGAGCAGAAGGCGCGGGTGTCGTCGATGAAACCGCTGGTGCGCGTGTAGCCGAGGGTCTCGGAGACGGCGCGGCGGAAGCGGAGGATCGCGTCGGGCGAGTCGATGAACCACCACGGCGCGCCCGCGTACACGGAGGGATACACGCCGGCCAGCGGCGCGATCTCCCGGGAGAACACGGTCTCGTCGATCGTGAACAGCACGGTGCGGAAGTTCTCGGCATGGCCCACGTCGTTGAGCATGGGGCGCAGGTGGTGGACGAAGTCGACGGCGACGGGGATGTCGAAGCCGACATCCGCACCGAACTTCTCGAACATCGCGTCGGAGTGGTTGCGCGCCACAGCCGGGTGGAGGGTCATCACGAGCCCATCCTCGGAGGCCAGGCGTGCCTGGTCGGCGAGGAGGTGGCGGCGCAGCGCGGTCGCCTCGTCGGCGCCGATGGTGCCCTCGCGCGCGGCGGTGTAGAGGCGGCGCGCCTCCTCGAGCTCGAGGCGGGCGGTGCCGGGGTCGATGTGAGCGTGGTCGGAGGAGACCGCGCCGTGGTCCCGGAAGTAGAGGCGGCGCACGCGCATCGCCTCGAGGTGGCCGTCGTAGGTGCCGGTGTCCACGCCGGCGGCCTCGCCGAGGGCGTCGGCGAGCTCGCGGAAGTCGGCGCGGGCAGGCTCGAGGTACTTGTCGGGGCGGAAGGTCGGGATGACCTGCCCGGTGAAGGACTCATCGGCGGCGAGGGCGGCGTGCGGGGCCAGGTCGTCGACCGGGTCGTCCGTGGTCGCCATGACCTCGATCATGAACTGGCCGAAGAGGGCGCGGGGACGGAACTCGGGCTGGGCGAGCTTCTCGGCGAGCTCGTCGTACATCGCGTCGGCGGTGCGCGGGTTCAGCACGGTCTTCAGGCCGAAGACCTCGGAGAACTCGTGCTCCATCCAGTAGCGCGAGGGGGTGCCTGCGTAGGCGTGCCAGTGCTCGGCCAGCAGGTGCCAGGCCTTGCGGGAGGCCTTCTCGTCCAGCGGGCCCTGGTTCACGCCGAGGTCGGCGAGGTCAACTCCGCGGGAGTGCATGAGGCGGTTGACGTAGTGGTCAGGGGTGATGAACAGCGAGGTCGGGTCGCGGAACGGCTCGTCATCCAGCAGGAGGCGCGGATCGACATGGCCGTGCGGCGAGACGATCGGCTGGTCCTTCTCCAGCTCGTACAGCTCGCGCGCGATGTCGCGGACAGCCGGGTCCGCGGGAAGGAGTCGGTCAGGGTGCGGGACATAGGCGTCGTTGCTCATGCGGCCATCCTCGCAAGGGTCCAAGGAACCGGCCGAGGGTTGTCATGGGTTGCCTCCCAGGTCAACTGCGGCGTGAGGCCTCGCGGGGGCCGGTGGTGCCGCGCGGCACGAGGCGGACGGGCAGGGAGCCCTCGACGGGGGTGCGGTGCGCGGAGGGGTTCTCGATGCGGCGCACCAGGCGCTCCACGGCGGCGCGGCCCTGGGCGCGCTTGGGGGTGACGATCGTGGTGAGCCCGCCGCCCACGAGGCGGGAGAGCTGGATGTCATCGTGCCCCATGACGGACAGCTCGCCGGGCACGCGGATCCCGGCGCGCAGCGCGGAGACCAGGAACCCGAAGGCGATGAGGTCGTTGTAGCAGACCACGGCGTGCGGGAGGGAGCCGCGCAGCTCCTCGAAGGCCTGCTCGCCACCGGTGGTGGTGGGCGCGAAGGGCCCATGGCGCTGGACCTGCATGCCCTGCTGACGGGCGGAGAGTCGGGCGGCGCGCCACCGCTCACCGTCGGACCAGGAGTTCACGGGCCCGGCGACGTAGGTGATGGTGCGGATCCCGTTCTCGGCGAGGTGCGCCATCGCCTGGCCCATGCCGTGCTCGAAGTCGGGGGTGACCGAGTCCAGGCCGGCGACGCGGCGGTTCAGGACCACCACAGGGATGCGCTTGGTGAGGTGGTTGAGCGTCGCGTCGGCGAGGCGGCTGCCGGACAGGACGATCCCGTCGACCACGTTCACGGCGCTCTCGAGGCTGGAGCGCTCACGGACCTCGTCCTCGACGGTGTCGAGCAGAAGGAGCAGCAGGTCCTGCTCGTGCGCGGCTTCCTGCATGCCGGTGACGAGCTCGGCGAAATAGGGGTTGGTGAGGTCGGGGACCTCGATGCCGAGGCGGTGGTGGCGCTCACCGCGCTCTTGGCTGGGCGGGGCCTCGGTGCGGTACTCGAGCTCCTTCGCGGCGGCCATGACCTTGGCGTGGGTGGCGGCGCTGACGCGGCCCGGGCGGGAGAACGCCCGCGAGACGGTGGAGGGGGCGACGCCCGCCCGCTCGGCGACGTCGTAGATCGTCACGCGCTTCTCCGCCACTCGATGGGCTCCATCCTCCGTCCGGGGGCGCCGTCGACGGGCGCTCTTCTGCGGGCGATCCTACCCCGCCGACGGGGCAACCAGCGGCAACCGCCGAGGTGCGGGCACTCTCGGTGCACGCCGCTGCTCAGTGCACGCCGCCGAGCTCGACGAGCAGCACCCCCACGACGATCAGCCCCATCCCCGCGAGCATCACCGGAGTGAGCGCCTCGCGAAACAGCAGGCGGGACAGCAGCGCGGTGGCGACGATACCCACGGCGGACCAGATCCCGTAGGCGACGCCCAGCGGCATCCCAGCGGCGAGCGCGGCAGAGAGCAGTGCGAAGGCGAGGACGTAGCTGGCCACGACCGGCAGGTAGAACCAGCGCCGACCGTCGGCGGCGAGGCGGAGGCTGAGGGTCGCCGTGACTTCGGCGGCGATCGCTCCCGCGAGCAGGAGGAGGCTCATCGGGTCTCCTCCTCTCCGGCAGGTTCGTGCTCGATGGCATGGATCTCCAACTCGCGCAGCAGCTCGGCCTCGCCGCGGGAGCCGACGCCGGTCGCACCGCCCCACCACTCCTCGCTCGGGGCTTCGGCAGCATCGAGGACGGGGATCGGCACGGGGCCGGGTCCGATGCGGGGCCGCTCTCCCTCCCCCGCATCGGCCGCAGTGGCGGCAGCGCGTCGACGGGCCTGCTGCGCGCCGAGCTCGACGACCACCACCCCGGCGGCGATGAGCAGGATGCCGATGATCTTCAGGCTTGTGAGCACCTCGCCGAAGAGCGCGGCGGAGGCCGCCGCGGTGAGGACCACGCCGCTAGCGCCCCAGATGCCGTAGGCGACGCCGAGGCCCATCCCGCGGCGCAGCACCTGGGCGAGCAGGACGAAGGAGAGCACGTAGCCGAGCACGACCAGCACATACAGACCCGGGTGGTCGAGGGCGCCGCGCAGAGCGAGGGTCGCGGCGACCTCGCTGAGGATCGTGGCGAGCAGGAGCAGCCAGGTCATGCCTCACCCCCGCTCGCTTCGTCAGCAAGGAGATCCGCGGCGAGGGCGCGGAGGGCGTCGGCCTCGGCGGTGACGTCGCCGAGCAGTCCCGCGGCGCGGTCGAACCAGAGCCCGTCGGCCATGAGCCGCACCGCGAGCAGGTGGGCGCGGCGCGCGGCGGAGGTGCGTGCGGGCAGGCCCAGCCAGCGGTCCAGCTGCTTCTGCCAGCGCTCGGTGAGGGCGACGCGCAGGCGCGGGTCCGCAAAGATCACGAGGTCGGCGGCGGAGAGCTCGGCACGGCAGGCCCAGTCGAGATAGGCGAGATAGCGCTCGGCGACGGGCAGCTCCGAGAGCTCCTCGACCTCCGCCCCCTCGGGATGGCGCGCGGTGAGCTCGGCGAGCATCTCCTGCTCGTAGCGCACGGAAATCCGGTCCACGAGCGCGCTGAGCAGCTCCTCCTTGGTGGCGAAGTGGTACATCAGCCCGGGCTTGGTGACCCCGGCGGCGCGGGCGGCGGAGTCGAGGGTGAACGTGCCGCCCTCGCCGAGGTGCGCCTCAGCCGCTTCGAGCATCGCCTCGCGGCCCGAAGGCCGGTGCGCCGGGCGCGCGGGCGAGTCAGCACGTGCGGATGTCATGGGAGCCTCCGAGTCCGACGGGTCCGACGAGAACACCAGTTACTTTACCGACCGGATGGCTAAGCAACGCAAGCGAGCGCGGGCGACCTCGTGAGGCACTCCACCCCTGTCCACAGCAGTCATGGTGCGGCAGGACGAGCAGATGGACAGTCGGCACGGAGCGCAGAATCGCGAGAGCGAGCATCCTGTCGAGCCGTCGCCCGAAAGCGACGGAGTCGTCGCAGAGCAGTCAACGGCCTCGCACGGGGAAGTCACTGCTCCGCAGCCCGCCGCTGAACGCGTTCGTGCACTGTCGGCGCGTGCGCGCTCTCGCTACGCAGAGCTCCTCGAGCGCCTCGCTCGCTGACCGCGGCCTTGCGACTGGCCGAGCGGCCGGTTCACTCCCCCGGCGCGGGAGCCCAGCGGGCGATCTGGGCGGCGAGGTGGCCGGCGCCGTAGCCGTTGTCGATGTTGACCACGCCGATGCCGGGCGCGCAGGCCGAGAGCATCGTGAGCGCTGCGGTGACACCGCCGGAGGCGACGCCGTAGCCCACGGAGGTGGGCAGCGCGACCACGGGCGCGGGGATCTGCCCGGCGATCACGGTGGGCAGCGCCCCGTCCATCCCGGCAGCGACGACCACGCAGGCGGCCTCGCGCAGTTCGGGCAGGCGCGCCTGGAGACGATGCAGCCCGGCGATGCCGATGTCGGCGATGAGTTTCGTCGGGCGGCCCAGGTAGCGGGCGGTCAGCTCGGCCTCGCGGGCAACGGGCAGGTCGCTCGTCCCGGCGCAGGCGACGATGACAAGGCCTCCGCTCGGGCCGGACGGCTCGGCGGGCCAGGCGAGGAAGCGGGCCGACGGTTCATGGGCGGCGTCCGGCAGCGCGTCGAGGATCGCGCTGGCGCGGGTGTCGTCGGCGCGGGTGAACAGGACCGGGCCGAGGTCCTCGCGGCCGGTCTCGTGCAGGCGCGCGTACTCGGCAGCGATCGCCGCGACCTGCTCGACGCTCTTGGCGTCGCACAGCACGGCTTCGGGGGCGCCGCGGCGGGAGGCGCGGTCGAGGTCCAGGTCGAGGAAGCCCTCGATCCGACCCGACCCGTCGGGCGAACCCGCCCCGTCGGCCGCGCCCGCGGCCTCAGCCACGGCTGCCCTGGCCGAGGATCTGCAGAGAGAACAGGCCCGAGCGGATGCCGTCGAGGTCGATGGTGACGTGCTGGAAGCCGGTCTCCTTGCCAGCGGCGACCAGGGCCTCGCGGATCGTGGGCTCCATCGCGCGGGGCAGCTCCTCGGTGGGCAGCTCGATGCGGCCCACCGCGCCGTGATGGCGGACGCGGCAGTCGCTGAAGCCCTGCTCGTAGACGGCGTCCTCGAGATCGTCGATCTGGCGCAGCTTCTCCGGGGTGACCTCCTGCCCGAAGGGGATGCGGGAGGCGAGGCAGGGGGCGGCGGGCTTGTCCGCAACCGGCAGCGACATCTGCCGCGCCACCTCACGGACCTGCGACTTCGTCATCCCCACGGCGGACAGGGGCCGCAGCACCTTGTGCTGCTTCGCAGCACCCGCACCGGGGCGGTCGTGGCGAGTGGCGTCGTCGGCGTTCTCCCCGTAGGCGACGGCGTCGAGCTGCTGCGCGCCCACCACGTCCTCGCCGATGCGGGTGAACAGCTCGTTCTTGCAGTGGAAGCAGCGGGTGCCGTCGTTCTTCTGATAGTCGGGGTTCTCGCCCTCACGGGTGGGGACCTCGAGCACCTCCGCCCCGATCACGTCCGCGACCTGATGGGCGAGGCGCCGCTCGCGCCGAGCGAGAGACGGGGAGACGCCCAGCAGAGCGACCACATTCGCGGAACCCAGAGCGCGCACGGCGAGCGCGAGCAGGGTCGCGGAGTCGACGCCGCCGGAGTAGGCGACACCCACCTTCCGGACGCCGGCGAGCTCGGCGGCGACCGCGTCGGCGAGCTCGAGCGCCTCCCCGTGGAGCGCGTCCGGAGTCATCGCCTCGACCTCGAAGCCGGGATGTCCGGGCGCGAACAGGGAGGTGGGGGCCTGCGGGGCGGTGCCGAGGGTGAGCGGGACGGGCTGGCGGACGGTGGTCACTTGGCCTGCCCGTCGGCGCTGTCGCGCTCGGAGGCGAGGCGGAAGAGGACCTCGCCGGCGTGGTCGATGACCAGGGTGTCGGGGTCGTTGCGCAGCGCCTCGATGTCGAGGGAGGCGGGGTCCATGTGCAGAACGTTGTGCACCTCGCATTCCTCCTTCGGGATGGAGGTGGCGAAGTAGCGGTTCACGCGCTGCTTCTCCTCGCCGGTGTCGGGGTCGTAGGTGCCGAGCCCCGTGACGTGCGTGGAGTGGGCGAGCTCGCCCCAGGGGTGGTCCTTGAACCGGTCCCACTGCTTCGTGAAGTACTCGATGTCGTGATAGCCGATGTCGCGGATGCCGGGGTGCATCGCGGCGACTTCGGTGATGTGCGGGGCGTAGATGATGACGTCGCCGCCGTCGGCGCAGACGGGCTCGGACTTGTAGAAGCCCTTCGCGCCGGTCCACATGTCCTCGTACATCTCCGGGACGAGCGCGACGATCCGCTTGTAGGGCTTGTCGACGTAGGTGATGTGGGTCTGCGCGGAGACCTTCGCCATCGCGGCCCAGGCGGCCTGCGGGTCGCCGAACGCGATCGCGCCGAGCTCCTGGCCGCCCTCAGCAACATCCATGGTGAAGGCGTACTTCTCGGCAGGGATCAACTCGCTCGCGGCGTCGATGAGCTGGCGCACCGGGGTGATGCCGAGGGTGCCGATGATGCGGCTGGCGGTGATGAGCGCGCCCACCCAGTGGGAGATGTCGATGACGTCATGCACCGAGCAGCCAGGGAAGAAGTACTTGTTGCCGCCGGAGAAGCCCACGACCTCGTGCGGGAAGACGGGGCCCACGACGAGGTTCACGTCCGACTCGACGCACAGCTTGTTGATCTGCACGTGCATCGGCACATCGGTGAGCAGCCCGCCGGTGAGGTCCGCGATCTGCTCCGCGGGGATGACGCCGAGGTCCGCGATCTGGGAGGGGTCATCCCAGGCGTGGTTCAGCACCGTCCAGCCGGGGTAGGTCGCCGCGGCGCCGCGCTCGGTCGCGCCGAGCAGCTGGTCGATAGCGGGCTCGCTCATCGCGGCGTGGGTGCCGAGCGCGATGAGCACGGTGACGGAGGTGGCGCGGCCGTCGAGCGCGGCATGGACCGCGGGCAGCACCTTCGGGAGAGGGACGGACCGGGTGCCGTCGGGGATGATCAGGCAGACGCTCTTGCCGTCCAGATCGGCGGCGACGAGCTGCTCGGAGACGAAGCCGGTGATCTGCTCGTCGGTGAGGATCCCTTCCGGTCCGCCGAGCTGCGCGGCACGTTCCGCGAGACCCTCGGGGATCGGGTGGATCGTGGGCTGCTGGGTCGCCGTCGTCTCGCTCATAGCGCCATGATGCTCGCTCTGACCGGGGACGACAAGGAACGCCCGGCTGTTGCCATGGGGTCTGGGGAGCGGTTCCCCGGCCGAACCTCAGCCGAGCCCTTCCTCCGCTCGTCGCTGCTCGCGCCGGGATGCGCGAGCCGGTCATGACGATCCCCTAGGACGCGGAGCAAGCCGCTGCCGAGTGGCTCGCCGAGCAGGGCTGCGGTTGAGAGCGCCCCGGGGGACGGCGCTCCGCCCCTGACCGCCACCTACTACCGTGTGCCCCATGTCCGTCTCCGAGCTGTCGACCAGCGCCCAGAACTACCTCAAGGCCGTGTGGAGCCTCGGCGAATGGTCCGAGGAGCCGGTCACCGTCTCGGCGATCGCGGAGCGGGTGGGGGTGCGACTCTCGAGCGTCTCCGATGCGATGCGGAAGCTCGGCGAGCAGGGGCTCATCGAGCACACCCGCTACGGCGCGATCGCGCTGACCGGACAGGGGCGCGCGCACGCGCTGGCGATGGTGCGGCGGCATCGGCTGATCGAGACGTTCCTGGTGCGGGATCTCGGCTATGGCTGGGAGGAGGTCCACGACGAGGCGGAGCAGCTCGAGCACGCTGTCTCCGACCTGCTCATCGAGCGGCTCGACGCCCATCTGGGCCGCCCCTCCCGCGATCCGCACGGTGATCCGATCCCGGCGGCCGACGGGTCCGTGGACCAGCCGGATGCGCACCGGCTCTCCTCCTTCCCGGCGGGGTCGCGGGTGCGCATCGAGCGCCTCTCCGACGCGGATCCGCGCCTGCTCTCCTTCTGCGCCGCTCAGGACATCGTGGTGGGGGCGGAGCTCGAGATCCGTGAGGGGCCGGAGTTCTCCGACGCGCTCGAGGTGTCGGTGAAGGGTTCCCCCGATCCGGTGCCGCTGGGCCGCTCGGCGACCGACGCGATCTGGGCGTCGGCCCTCCCCTCCGCCGACTGAGCCGTTCCGCTCCCCCGCCGCCCCCGATGCCGGGCGATCAGCCCGTGACGCGGCGCAAAGACATGCGCGAGGGTGAAGAACCCGGCCTGGACCAGCACGATCAGGCCGCCGGAGGAGGCGTCTAGCCAGTAGCTCGCGAGGATGCCGAGCACGGCTGCGGAGACCGAGAGGGTCGGCGGGATGAGCAGCATGCGGCTGAAGCGGTCGGTGAGCAGCCGCGCGGTCGCGCCGGGGACGATGAGCATCGCGACCACGAGGATCACGCCCACCACCTGCAGCGTGACCACTGCCGTGAGGGCCAGCAGCATCAGCAGCAGGGCGCCGAGCCGGCGCGGTGACAGTCCGATCGCTCGGGCGTGCGTGGGGTCGAAGGCGAAGAGGGTCAGGTCGCGTCGGCGCAGCAGGAGCAGCGCGAGGGCGAGCGCGGCCAGCAGCGCGATCTGCAGCAGGTCCGCGCGCGAGACACCGAGGATGCTGCCGAAGAGGATGTGGCTGAGGTCCGTGTGGCTCGGGGTGATCGAGACCAGCACCAGTCCGAGGGCGAACAGGGTCGTGAACACGATCCCGATCGCGGCGTCCTCGGCGACGCGGCGTGACTCGCGGACCGCGCCGATGGGCACCACGGCGAGCAGCCCGAACACGAGCGCGCCGAGCGCGAAGGGCAGGCCGAGGGCGTAGGAGAGGACCACGCCGGGCAGGACTGCGTGGGAGACCGCATCCCCCATGAGCGACCAGCCGATGAGCACCAGCCAGCAGGACAGCAGCGCGCAAACCACGGCGGCGATCGAGGCGGCCCCGAGCGCCCGCAGCATGAAGTCGTACTGCAGCGGCTCGGTGAGCAGGTCGAGCACGGTCATCGCACAGCCTCCTGCCGGGTCTGGGGGTCGAGCTGTAGGGCGAGGGGGTCCAATCCGAAGGCGCGGGCGAGCATCGCGGGCTCGAGCGCCTCGGCCACGGGGCCGTGGAACAGGAGCCGGCGCCGCAGCAGCACAGCGATGTCGGCGAGGGCGGGCAGTGCCTGGAGGTCGTGGGTGGAGACGAGCACCGTGCAGCCATCGGCCGCGAGCTCGCGCAGCACGGTGACCAGCAGGGCCTCGCTGCGCTTGTCGACCCCGGCGAAGGGCTCATCGAGCAGGAGAGTGCGGGCGCCCTGAGCGAGGCCACGGGCCACGAAGGCCCGTCGGCGCTGCCCGCCGGAGAGCTGGCCGATCGGCCGACTGGCGAGCTCAGTGAGCTCGACCCGCGCGAGCGCCTCGGCGACCGCGCGGCGGTCGTCGGGGCGGGGCCGACGGGTCAGGCCCTGGTGGCCGTAGCGGCCCATCATCACCACGTCCGCGACGCTGACGGGGAAGGAGGCGTCGATCGCCTCGCCCTGGGGGACATAGCCGATGGTGCCTCGGCGGCGGGCGCGGGCGGGCTCCACGCCGTCCAGCAGGATCCGTCCGGAGGTGGCGGGGACGGAGCCCATGAGTGCGCCGAACAGGGTGGACTTCCCGGCACCGTTCATGCCGACCAGACCCGTCACCTCCCCGGCGGCGATGTGCACGCTGAGCCCGTCCAGGGCGGTGACCTCGCCGTAGCGGACCGTGAGGTCCTCGACGTGGATGCTCATGCCTGTCCCCCCGTCCCGGTCAGGCCCGCGACGATGGCGTCCGCGTCGTGGCGGAGCAGCTCGAGGTAGGTGGGGACGGGGCCGCCCGGCTCGGAGAGGGAGTCGACGTAGAGGGTGCCGCCGAAGCGGGCGCCGGTCGCCTCGACGACCTGCTGCATCGGGGCGTCGGAGACGGTCGATTCGCAGAACACGGCCGGGACGTCCTGGTCACGGACGGTCTCGATGAGTGCGGCGATCTGCTGCGGGGTGGCCTGCTGCTCGGCGTTGACGGGCCAGATGTAGTGCTCCTCGAGTCCCACGTCGCGGGCGAGATAGGAGAACGCTCCCTCGCAGGTGACGAGCACTCGCTGCGGCTCGGGGAGGGCGCCGACGGTCTCGACGAGCTCGTCGTGGATCTGCTGGAGCTGCTGGGAGTAGGCCTCGCCGTTGCTCGCGAAGTCCTCGGCGTGCGCGGGGTCGAGCTCGCTGAAGGCGGTGACCATGTTGTCGACGTAGAGCTGCGCGGCCTCGGGGCTCATCCACGCGTGGGGGTTCGGGGTGCCGGGGGCGCCGGCGATGTCGAGCACCTCGACGCCCTCGGAGACCACCGCGTGCGGCGCCTCAGCGCTCTCGACGAACTGGGCGAACCAGGCCTCGAGGTGCAGGCCGTTGTCGAGGATGAGGTCCGCCTCGGAGGCCTTGGCGATGTCTCCGGGGGTGGGTTCGTAGCCGTGGATCTCAGCACCGGGCTTGGTGATCGACTCGATGCGCAGGTGCTCGCCGGCGACGTTCTGCGCGATGTCCTGCAGGACGGTGAAGGTCGTGAGCACGACGGGGACGTCCCCGTCGTCTCCGCCTGCCGCGCTTCCGCATCCGGCCAGCAGCATCACCAGCGCCGCCGCCATCGCCACGGCCTTCGCCCTGGCCCGTCCGCCATGCCTCATGCACACACCTCTTCGCGCCGTCTGACTCCATAAGTTCGGTATGCCGAACTTTTCTGAGGGAACTCTCGCACACCTCTGCGGCGGAGTCACGCATCGGTGCGTGTGGTGTCGGCGGCGTCGTCCTCACTCGATCGAGTGAGGCGCTCAGTTCATGGAGTGAGGAGCTGATCGAATCGAGTGACGTCGCCGAGGGGTGCGCCGCTGCCTGCAGCTGACTACTGTGCACACGACGGCCCCGGTGCATCGGGCACCCGGACGGGCACAGCCCGGGGCCGTCTCACCCCAGGAGGGAACTTGGCGCGAGAACTGGTCTGGACCGGCTTCATGACGCTCGACGGCATCGTCGACTCCCCCGGCGGGGTGGTGGAGGGGCATCCGCAAGGAGGCTGGGTGCTCAGCACCCCCTTCGACGAGGACGCCTTCTCCCTCAAGGGCGAGGAGATCGCGGAGACCTCCGCGCTCATGTTCGGCCGGCGCAGCTACGAGGCCTTCGCCCCGGTGTGGAACGGCTCCGCGGACCATGCCGGATACCAGGACATCCCGAAGATCGTCGTCTCCTCCTCGCTGGAGGAGGCGGATCTGCACGAGGGCTGGGGCGAGACGCGGATCCTCCGCTCCACCGAGGAGGTCGCCCAGGAGAAGGTGGGCGAGGGCGGAACGATCTTCATCCACGGCAGCGCCGAGCTCGCGCGCCGGCTCGGCGAGGCGGGCCTGATCGACCGCTACCACCTGCTGCTGTTCCCTGTGACGCTGGGGACGGGCAAGAGGTTCCTGCCCACCTCGGAGCATGATCGTCAGGACCTGCGCCTGCGCGACTCCGCCGCCTACGCCAACGGCGTGGTGAAGCTCGTCTACGACGTGGTGCGCTGACCGCCGCGGTCTCATCGGCCGACGGGGTCGGCGTCCCCGCACGACGGACGGCTTCAGTCGATCGCGGGCGGCCAGCGGTCCGCGCGCCACGCGTCCCAGTCCGCGAAGTCCGCGGGCGGTGCCGGGATCGGCTCGCTGCCATCGACCTCCTCCGGGGTGGGTCGCTGGAAGACGTCCGCCCAGGAAGCGAGTTCGGCCTCGGAGATCGGCCAGGTGGTGTGCGGCTCCTCAGCGAGGCGCCGGCCCAGACGGCGTCGCTGCTCGTCAAGGCCGACGTCGCAGAAGAGCATCACGGCCTCGGCGCCGCGATCGACGGCGGCCTGTCGGAGGCTGGAGCGCTCGTCCTTGCCCCAGAGCCCGAAGTCGAGCACGACGCTCGTGCCGAGTTCGAGGGCGCGCAGCCGATCCCCACGAGCCGGCCCCGATGACGTCCGAGGCCTGCTCGGGGTTCTCGCTGCCGTAGAGCGCCTTCATCCACTCGTCCTTGGTGAGCCGCAGTGCGCGGTGCTCGGTCTCCAGCCGCCGCGCGGCGGTGGTCTTCCCGGTGCCGGGCAGGCCGACGGTGAGGAACAGGGTCGCGGGCATCGCTCAGGCCTCCTCATCCGACGGTCGCTCGGCGAGCACGTAGGCGGCCCGCACGGGGAAGGTCAGGTGGCCTTCGGCGTCCGCGAGGTCGGCTGCTCGCGCGGCGAGGAGCTCCTGGATCCGGTCACGGACCGGCGGGGTCTGCGCACGGACCACCGCGCCCGGGGTGGCGATCCCCGCTTCGAGGCCGGCCCACAGGTCCTCGGGACGGATCCGCCAGTCCCAGTGCAGGTCACAGGCCGTGAGCGCCTCGAGCTGCGCGTCCCGTGCGAGCTCCGCGAGCCCGTCGGCGCTGCGGTCGAAGTCCTCATCGGCCGGGAGCCGCTCCGGCGGTGGGAGCACGGCGCCAGCTGTCTCGAACACCTCTCTGAGCAGCGCGCTCCAGCTCGCCCCGCCTGCGGGCCAGATGGTCATCGCGAGGCGCCCGCCTGGGCGCAGCGCACGGCGCAGCTCGGCGTGCGCGGCGCGGGGGCGGCCGACGTGGTTGAGCACGAAGTTCGCGGCGATCGCACTCTCTCTCGCATCGGGGAGCGGCAGATCGGGCAGCGCGGCGCGGAGCACCTGCCCGCGCAGGCGCGCTCGGGCGGCCTCGACCATGGACTCGTCGGCATCCAGGGCCGTCACGGTGCGGCCGGCCCGTTCCGCCTGCTGGGCGAGCCGGCCGGTGCCGCAGCCGGCGTCGAGCAGGTCGCCGCCCGGCAGATCGGCGAGGAGCCGCGCGGCGGCGCCGTCGCAGAGGGTCGCGAAGGAGCGATCGTAGGCCTCGGCGGTGGCGGTCCAGTCCCTCATGCCCCCAGTGAACCGCACACCTCACTCAGCCTGACTTGCATCCATTGATGCATGCATTAAGCTCGCCGCCATGCATTCCCCCACCCTCCCGTGGCTCGATGACCGCGAGAACCGCCCGATCGCGACACAGATCGCGGCCACGACGGCGAAGCAGATCGCCGAGGGCACGATCGAGCCCGGCACCCTGCTGCGCGAGGGCGATCTCGCCGCCGAGCACGGCGCGAGCCGCACCCCGGCCCGTGAGGCGATGCTGCAGCTGGAGACCTGGGGCCTGGTGACCCTCATGCCGAAGAAGGGCGCGCTGGTCACGACCCCGACGGCGCGGGAGCGGGAGGAGCTGCTCTCGGTCCGGGCGATGCTCGAGGGCCACGCCGTCTCCCGCATCGCGCCCGAGGAGAACCGTCGGACCTCGCTCCTCGACGCGCTCGCGCCGGTGCTCGCAGCGCAGGAGGCCGCGACCGACCGGCCCACCGAGTTCGCGATCCACGACTACGCCTTCCACCTCACCCTCGCCTCCCACGACCGCAATCGAGTGGTCGAGGAGGTGCTGCGCTCGCTCGGGCCGCGCCTGTTCCGCCTCACGCATCTGGCCGTCCTCTCCCCCACCGCGGACCTGCCCGCCCTGCACCGCGAGCACCTCGAGCTCACCGACGCGGTGGCGCGAAGGGACGTCCCCGGCTTCCGCGAGATGATCGACCGCCACCTGCGCACCGGCCACGACAACTACCCGGTGGTGGCCGAGTGAGCCGCACAGTGTCCCGTACGCGGATCCCGGCCTGGCTCGCCGTGGCCCCGACCGGCTTCGTCCTCGCCTGGGGCGGGAACCACTTCACCCCGCTGCTGCACGTCTACGAGACCGTCGGCGGGTACGCGCCGTGGCAGGCGAACCTGCTGCTGGGGATGTACGTCGTGGGCCTCATCCCGGGGATGCTCCTGGCTGCGGGACTCTCGGACCGCAATGGCCGACGCCCCCTCGCGATCCTCGGACTGCTCGCCGCGGCGCTCGGCAGCGTGCTGCTCGCCTCGAGCATGACCAGCTTCGTCCTGCTGTGCACGGGCCGAGTCCTCGCGGGGATCGGCGTGGGCGTGGGCATGTCGGTGGGGTCCAGCTGGGTCAAGGAGCTCTCCTCCGCCCCGCACGATCTCCGCGCGACGCCGACGGCGGGGGCGCGCCGCTCCTCGATGACGCTCACGCTCGGCTTCGCGATCGGCGCGGGCGTGACCGGCTCACTCGCCCAGTGGGCACCGCTGCCGGGCCGGCTCCCCTTCCTCGTCCACCTCGGGCTGTGCCTGCTCGCGGGAATCGCCCTGCTCGCCGCGCCCGAGAGCCTGCCGCGCGAGCTGCGGGCGAAGGGCTCACTGCGAGAGGACCTGCAGGTCCCGTCGGTCAAGCATCCGCTGTTCGTGCGGCTCGTGCTGCCGGCCGGGCCGTGGGTGTTCGCCGCCGCCGGCGTCGCCTACGCGATCCTGCCCGCGACGGTCGAGGAGCAGATCGGCGATGCGGCGACGATCTACGCGACGGGCCTGACCGTGCTGACCCTCGGCATCGGCGCGCTCGCGCAGGGGATGGTGGGGCTGATCGACCGCCTCACCCGCGGCCGCGCCCTCGTGGTGGGCATGGCCGGGATGAGCGCGGGGATGATCCTCGCCGCCGTGGCCGCGGATCTGCGCCATCCCGTGCTGGTGGTGGGCGTCGCGGCTCTGCTCGGCGCGTCCTACGGGGTGTGCGTCGTGGCGGGCCTGGTCATCGCGCAGTCCCTCGCCTCCCCGCGCGAGCTCGCCGGGATCACCGGCGTCTACTACTCCCTCGCCTATCTCGGGTTCCTGCTGCCCACGGTCCTCGCGGCGCTCACGCCGGTGCTGCCGTACACGGGAGGGCTCGCGATCGTCGCGGCGGTGTGCGTGCTGTGCCTGACGGCGATCACCTGGGGGCTGCGCCGCCCGCTCCCCCGCCCGGCGGGGACCTCACCCGCCGAGGTGGAGGAGGAGCAGGTCGCGCCCGAGGTCACCGCAGTCGCGACGGCCTGACGGCCCCGCGCCGGGCCGCGACCTCGCAGGATCCGGTCGCCCGGGCCCGCGCCTCACACGCTCTGCCAGATGTCGTCCCCACGACGCAGCGCATCGAAGCCGCCGTCGACGAAGAGCACCTGGCCGGTCATGCGCGCATTCGCGGGCGAGACCAGGAACGCATGCACGGCGGCGATGTGCTCGGCGCCGGCGACCCCGTTGTAGGGCGCGGGCATCGCCTCATCGGCCATCCTGCGCCCTTCCTCGCTCGCGAAGAGCTCGGTTGTCATGCCGGTGCGCACCTGACCGGGACCCACCCCGTTCAGGCCGATGCCGGCACCCGCGTAGTCCTCGGTCGGCGCCATCCGGCGGATCCAGCGGGAGATGGCCCGCTTGGAGCTGGAGTAGTTCGCATAGCCGATCTCGGGCCCCTTCGCCGCCAGGGCGGCGCCGCGGGCGATCGCGGCCTCGGCGTCGCCGGCCAGCAGCAGATCGACCAGCTCGGGGTCGTTGCCCTGCAGGGTCGCGGCGGAGCTGGTGACGCTGATGCGCGGGGCGTCGGACGCGGCGAGCTGCGGGCGCAGCGCCTCGATGAGGTGCACCGTGCCGAGGTAGTTGATCCTCACCGACAGCTCCGACGGGGCGGAGACGCCCGCATTGGCGACCAGGCCGTCCAGCACTCCGCCGGTGCGCTCGGCGATCTCCGCGGCGACGTTGTCGATCTGCTCCGGATCGGAGAGGTCCCCGGTGACGTCGCCCTCGCGCAGATCGACGCGGAGGACGGTGTCGCCCGCGGACTCGAGGAGCTCCGCGGTGGCCTTCCCGATGCCCGAGGCGGCTCCGGTGACCACGATCGTGCGTGCCATGACGTGTTCCTTTCGAGAGTTCTGTCGGCGCCCACAGGCGACGGACCACCGCTGCCCTCCGAGCGTATCCCCGCTGCTGGGCCGCCCCCAGGACGAGGGTCCCGCCCGCTCACCTCACCGCCTTCTCGACGATCCCCCGGATCCCCCGTGAAGCGGCCGGACCCAGAGGATCGGGCTGGGCACCCGCCGCTCCGCCGCCGCCATGGCGCCGGCCACGGTCCGGTACCCGGAGGAGTCCGGCCAGGTCGGGGAGTCCGCCGCCCCGGCATGCTGGAATCGCACGTAGAACAGGAAGCCGTCCTCGCGGCGGCGGTGGGCATCGCCCTCCTCCGTGTCGACGTCCTCACGCAACCTGTCCGAGCACCTCGGCACGGCCGTACCGTGTCAGAGACACAAGAAGTGTCGTCCCCTCAGACCTGGAGCACCTCGCGCGATGAGCACGATCACGCAGCCGACCCCCACCCCCGCGACCACGCGTCGCCGACCCGGGCTCACGGCGCGACACCTCCACTTCATCGCGCTCGGCTCCGCGATCGGGACGGGCCTGTTCTACGGCTCGGCCGGCGCGATCCAGGCCGCCGGCCCCTCCGTGCTGCTGGTGTACCTGCTCGGCGGCGCGGTCATGTACTTCATGCTCCGCGCGCTCGGCGAGATGGCGGTGCGGCTGCCGATCCAGGGCTCGTTCGCCGAGTACACCCGCCGCTTCCTCGGACCCTGGGCCGGGTACATCACCGGCTGGATGTTCGCCTTCGAGATGCTCATCGTGTGTCTCGCGGACCTCACCGCGATCGCGATCTACATGCGCTTCTGGTTCCCGGACACCGCCCAGTGGATCTGGGTGGCGCTCACGCTGCTGATCGTGGGCGCCGCGAACCTCGCCAGCGTCCGCTGGTTCGGGGAGCTCGAGTTCGCGTTCACGATCGTGAAGGTGGGCGCGGTGGTCGCGATGATCGCGGGCGGCGCGGCGATCCTCGCCTTCGGTCTCGGCGACCCCACCACCCCCACCGGGCTCTCCAATCTCACGGCCGACGGGGGCTTCCTGCCCAACGGGCCGGGCGGCATGATCAGCGCGTTCATCCTCGTGCTCTTCGCCTTCGGCGGCACCGAGATCATCGGCGTGGCCGGCACCGAGGCGGAGGACCCGGCCACAGCGATCCCGAAGGCCGTGAACACGGTCCCGGTGCGGATCCTGCTGTTCTACGTCCTCGCGATCGGGGTGATCCTGCTGCTGACCCCGTGGCGGCAGATCACCGGCGAAGAGTCGCCGTTCGTGCAGATCTTCGACACCCTCGGCGTGAGCTGGGCGGCGGCCGCGCTGAACGTCGTCGTGATCACCGCCGCGCTCTCCGCGATCAACGCGGACCTCTTCGGCGCGGGCCGGGTCGTGGCCGGCATGGCCCGCCAGCGCCTCGCGCCCGCGGCCCTGTCCCGCACCATGCGCGGCGTGCCGGTCGTGACCACCGTGGCGATGCTGGGCGTGCTCGTGATCGGCGTGGCGCTGAACTGGATCCTGCCGGACGAGGTGTTCACGATCGTCGCGTCGCTGGCGACCTTCGCGACGGTGTTCGTGTGGCTGATGATCCTGCTCGCCCAGGTCGCCTCCCGCCGCGGGATGAGCGTCGAGGAACGGGACGCGCTGCGGTTCCCGGTCCCCCTCTGGCCCTACGGGCAGGTGTTCGCGATCGCGTTCATCCTGTTCACGATCGGGATCATGGTGTGGATCAGCGAGTACCACACGGCGCTGCTGACGGGCGTGGGCTTCATGGCGCTCATGAGCGTGCTCTACCTGGTCACCGTCCGACGCCGCCTGCCCCGGGGCTGACCTGCAGGCTCAGCCGTCGCAGAGCGAGGTGTCGGCCGTGCGGGTGGTCGCGCCGTCCACCGCAGGGGCGGGCGGCGAGGACGGGGCGCTCGTCGTCGGCCGCTCGGTGTGCGGCGTGATGTCGCCCGAGGCACCGGCCCCGGCGCGCCCGTCCCGCCCCTCGTCGTCGGTCCCGACGCGCTCGTCCTGCTCCTCATCGCCGACGTCCCCCTCGTCGGAGGGGTCGACCGGCTCGTCGGAGGGGGCGACCGGCTCGTCGACCGCGAGGGCCTCGAAGACCGCGTCGGCCGACGCGGAGGGCACCACCCGGTTGCGGTCCGTGGGCGCCGGCTCCCACGGCATCGTGAGGAAGGTGATGTGCTCGGGATCCACCCGGTTGACCCGCGTGCCGAGCCCCGCGAGATCCGAGGCGCGGCTCAGCCCGGGGTCCACCGTCAGGGAGGACGTGGTCGCCTCGAGGAAGGGATAGAGCCGGTCGGGCCGTGCGATGACGCGGGAGCTGGTCGCCTCCTGCACCACGGCGGACATCACCATCTGCTGGTGTCCCAGCCGCGCGATGTCGCTGCCGTCCCCCACGGCGTGGCGGGTGCGGGCCAGGGCCAGGGCGTCCCTCCCGTCGACCACCTGCTCACCGGCAGGCAGGTCGAGTTCCGCGTAGACGTCCTCGAGCGGCTCGGGCAGGCACACGTGCAGCCCGCCCATCGCGTCGACGATCGCGATGAAGCCCTCGAAGTCCAGCTCCACGAAGTGGTCGATCTGCACCCCGGTGAGCTCCTCGACCGCCGCGACCGAGCAGGCCGGCCCGTAGTTCAGGGCGGAGTTGAGCATCCCCCGGCCACCGGCGAAGCTGTCGCTGCCGGTGTCGGCGCAGGCGGGCAGGTCCATGAGGGTGTCGCGCGGGAGCTGGACCGCATCGATCCGGGAGTCGTCCTCCGAGAGGTGCGCGAGCACCATCGCGTCGCTGCGCCGGGAGCCGTCGCCCGGACCGAAGTCCTCCCCGTCCAGGTCACGGCTGTCCGACCCGAGCAGCAGGATGTTCAGCGCGCCGCCGCTCTCGCGCGGGGCCGGGTCCTCCCCCGACCGCAGCGGAGCGGTGGCGATGTTGCCCTCGAGATGGGTGACGGTCCCCGCGAGCCCGAGGGAGACCACGACCACGACGGCCAGGGCGAGCGCCCCGAGAGCGGCGAGGTTCCGGCCGCGCCGGTACACCAGCGTCGGCCTCTCGCGGCGGTGGGCGCCCGGGGCGACTCGGCGCAGCGGTCGGCGTCCGCTCGGGGAGCTCTCCATGGTCGCGGACCCTCCTTCTGCTCGTCATGCCTGGTCCGCCGACCAGGTCACCACGGGCAGGGCCCGGAACTCCAATAGTCCGGGCGGAAGGATCCATGCAGCGGCGCTATACCGCCCCTCCCTCACCAGGTCAGGCGGCCGACGACTCCTCGACGAGCGCCAGGAACCCGTGCAGCGCGGGGTTCGGCAGCTCGTCGAGCCGGTGGATGATGCCGAGGGAGCGCCGTAACGGGGGATCCAGCGCCACCGCGATCCCTCCGTAGGCGGGCGCGGTGCGGGCGAGCGCGGCGGGGACGACGGTGAGGCCGTCGGCGGCGAGCGCGAGCGGGACCAGGCTGTCGCGCTGGGTGGTGGTGATCCGATGCGCGGGCAGGGCGCCGAGCCCGCGAAGGGCGACGTCGGCGAGCTCGCGGATGGAGGTGCCTCGCGGAAGGGTGACCAGCGTTCTCGAGGCGATCTCCTGCGCGGTCAGCGGCCCCTCGTCCCCGTCCGGGCGGGCGGCGGCGGGGAGCACGGCCGCGAATTCCTGAGCGGGCAGCGGGATGGCGGCGAGGTCGCCCGGCACGCGGTCGATCACGCCGAGCGCGGCATCGGCCCGCCCCACCCGGACCGCCTCGACGAGCTCCTCCGCGTGGTCGACCGTGAAGACCTCCACCCGGATCCCCGGATGCGCACGATGGAAGCGACCCAGGTGCCCGGGCAGCTCGGTCGCGACCAGCGAGGGCAGGCCGGTCAGGCGCAGGGACCCGGCGGTCAGGGAGCGGGCCGCGCCCACCATCGCGTCGATCGAGCCCATCTCCGCGAGCGCCCTGCGACCGGCGGCCACGACCCCGCGGCCGGTCTCGGTGAGCTCCATCCTGCGGCCGACGGGGAGGAACAGGCGCGCACCGAGCGCGTCCTCGAGGGTGTGGATGCGACGCGAGAGGGAGGGCTGCGAGATCTGCAGGACCTCGGCCGCGGCGGTGAAGGAGCCGTGGTCGATGACCGCGATGAGCGCCTCCACCTGGGCGAGGCTGGGACCGGTGCTCGCCATCTCGTCCGCCTCCCGCCCGCCCGGCCGGGCGCCGGGATCGCTGCGCCGAGAATACCGAGGCGACGCGGGTGCCCGCGGGGGCGGGGCGGTCGCCGCCCGGGCCGATAGTCTCGGCGATGTGAGCGCGCTCACACGAGAGGGCCGTGAGGATCTTCCGGGTCATGACGTCTTCCCGTTGTCAGCATTCGCAGGCCCGATGTCCCGGGCCGTCAGGAAGGAGCACTCATGTCCGAGTCGAAGATCCCCCAGACCGGCCAGCAGCAGGAGCGGAAGGCGGCCGAGCAGGCCGCCGCCGAGAAGGAGTCGCGCGGCCAGGAGCTCCGCGAGCAGCGGGAGTCCACACCGCGCGGTCCGCTGCAGACCAGCCGCGGCGTGACCACCCTCGACGAGACCGTGGTCGCCAAGATCGCGGGCATGGCCGCCCGCGAGGTCCCCGGCGTGTACGACATGGGCAATGCCGTGCGCCGCGCCTTCTCGGCCGTCACCGACCGGATCCCCAACGGCCAGACCAACGTCACCGGCGGCATCGGCGTCGAGAAGGGCGAGACCCAGACGGCGGTCGACGTGACCGTCGTCGTCGAGTACGGCGCCTCGATCGTCGAGGTCGGCAACGCCATCCGTCGCAACGTCATCGACCAGGTCGAGGGCACCACCGGCCTCGAGGTCATCGAGGTCAACGTCAACGTCGTCGACGTCCACCTGCCCGGCCAGGACGACGAGCCGGCCGCCGAGCAGCGCAGCACCGACCTGAAGTGATCCGCCGGGTGCCGGGGCGGGCCGCGCGCCCGCCCCGCACCCGCCCCACGCTCGAGGAGCACGCATGAAGACATCACAGTTCGCCCTGCTCATCGGTCTGCTGCTCGGTGCCGTCCTGGCCTTCGGCAGCTTCGGCCAGTTCTTCCTCGTCCTGCTGTTCGCGGCGATCGGCCTCGCCGTCGGGATGACGCTCGAGGGCCGCATCGAGGTGCGGGGACTGACCGATCGCTGGAGGCGGTGACCATGGACACCGCCCTCGGAACCGCGCCCCCGCAGGGGCCGGGGACCGCCCCGGCTCCCGCCCCGACACCCGCACCCCCTCAGGACCGAGGCGTGACCAGCGTCCCCTCGCAGGTCGTCGCCCGGATCGCCGAGCAGGTCGCTTCCGAGGCGGCGCTCGTCGGCTCCGGCGCGGGCGGGGTCCTCGGCGTCGGCGCGCGCCGTGACTTCGACTCCCGGCCCTCGGCCCGCTGCGAGCTCTACGGCCGCACCGCCGTGCTGAGCCTCGATGTGGGCGTGGAGTTCCCGACGCCGCTCGCCCCCGCCCTGGCCGCCCTGCGCGATCGGGTGCGAGAGCGGGTGCAGCACCTGACCGGCCTCGAGGTGGGACGCCTGGACGTCTCGATCTCGTGGCTCCGACCCACCAGCACTGCGAGGAGGGCCCTGCGATGAGCACCACCCCGCCCCGCCTGGTCCGCCGTCCCGCGCGCAGCGTCCCCACGACGCTGCTGGGCGTGCTGGTGCTGGCCGGCGGCCTCCTCGGCGTCTGGCTGCTGGGCAGCCTGCTGCTGGACGGCGCCTGGCCCGCCTCCGCACAGGGCGTGCTCGCCGACATCGGCGGGCGACGCCTGGATTCCACGCCCGTGCTCGTGACGGCGGGCGTCCTCGCCGCGCTCGGCCTCGTCCTGCTGCTCGCGGCCCTGATCCCGGGCCGCCCCTCGCGCCGCGTCGTGCTGCGCGGCGAGGTGCCCGGGACCACCGCCGTCCCCCACCGGGACCTCGGCCGACGCGCCGTACGACGCGTGGAGGCCGTGGACGGGGTGCACAGCGCCCGGGCCACCCTCACCGGTCGACGCCTGGACGTGCTCGCCCGCACCGTCGTCGACGACTCGGAGACCGTGCTGCGAGGGGCCCGTGCGGCCGCCGAGCAGGCCGTCGAC
>DAHVRS010000255.1 GCA_027322375.1 Brachybacterium sp.
GCGACGCTCGTGGGTGATGTGGACCCGGCCGTCGCCGAGGTCGCCGCATGGATCAGCCCGAACCCGGGGGGCGTGGGGCCCATGACCCGCGCGCTCCTGGTGAGCAACGTGGTCGAGGCGGCTGAGCACGCCGCCGGCATCGACGCCTGAGCCGCACTCGGAGAGCCCTCCCCGGAGAAATATCCCCGGAGAACGACTCCCGGAGAGCCCTGCCACGGCCGGGGATACGACCGCACGGTCCTGTCCCCGGCCGCTGACATACTGGGGCCATGAGTTTCACCATCGCCACCGTCAACGTCAACGGCCTGCGGGCCGCCGCCCGCAAGGGCATGGGCGACTGGCTCGCGGACACCGCGGCCGACGTCCTCACCCTCCAGGAGGTGCGCGCTCCCGACGAGCTCGTCGGGGGCCTGATCGGCGAGGGCTGGGAGACCGTCTCCGAGGCTTCCCTCCTCAAGGGCCGCGCCGGTGTCGCCGTCGCTGTGCGCGCCGAGCGCGAGGACGCGGACGTCGCCGCCTCCCGCCGCGGGCTGCCCGGAGTGGAGGGCGACACTCACACCGGCCGCTGGCTCGAGACCGATCTCGCCGACCCGCTCGGCGACGGCCGCACTCTCACCGTCATCTCCTGCTACATGCACTCGGGCAACACCGAGAAGCCGCAGACCATGATCGACAAGTACGCCTTCCTCGACGCGATGATGGAGCGCCTCGCGGTGCTGCGCGAGGCGGGCGGGCACGTGGTCCTCACCGGCGACATCAACATCGCCCACACCGAGTGGGACATCAAGAACTGGAAGGGCAACCTGAAGTCCGCAGGCTTCCTGCCCGAGGAGCGCGCCTACCTGGACCGCCTCACCACCGAGGCCGGCTTCGTGGACGTGCACCGCGCCCTCCACGGCGACGGCCCCGGCCCCTACACCTGGTGGTCCCAGCGCGGGAAGGCCTTCGACAACGACGCGGGCTGGCGCATCGACTACCAGCTCGCGACCGCCGAACTCGCCGCCCGCGCCACCGCCGCGCAGGTGGACCGCGCCCCGAGCTATGACACCCGCTGGTCCGATCACGCCCCGCTCGTGATCACCTACGCGTGATCATCTGCGTCTGATCGCTCGCCCTCGGGAGGCGCAGAACCCCTGTCGCCCCCGGGCCGCGGGCCTACGCTGTGCCTCATGCAGACGCGCACCCTCACCCTCGCCGACGCCGAGATCGTCCACGACATCCACGGCCCGCTCCCCACCGCCGACGGACGCGAGCCCCTGCTCGTGATCGGCCAACCGATGACCGCAGAGGGCTTCAGCGAGCTCGTCGACGCGCTCGAGGGCCGCACCATCATCACCTACGACCCACGCGGTCTGGGCCGCAGCACCCGCTCCGATGGCAGCGCCCTGAACGACCCGCGCCTTCAGGCGGAGGACCTCCACGCCCTCACCGCCGAGCTGGGCGGCCCGGTGCAGATCTTCGCCTCCAGCGGCGGCGCCGTCGCAGGCCTCGCCCTGCTCACCGCGCACCCGGGCGACATCACCCGCCTCGTCGCGCATGAGCCGCCGGTGCTCTCCGTCCTGCCGGATGCGGAGAGTGCTGCGCGCGCGAACGCCGTCGTGGGCCGGGCCTATCAGGAGCGTGGCTGGGGCGCCGGAATGGCGACCTTCATCGCCCTGGCGATGTGGCAGGGGGAGTTCACCGAGGAGTTCGCCGCCCAGCCGCTCCCGGACCCGGCCGCCTTCGGCCTGCCCACCGAGGACGACGGCACCCGCGAGGACCCGCTGCTGTCCGGGGCGAGCAGCCCCGTGACCGATTACGTCCCCGACCTCGAGGCGCTGCGGGCTCAGCGGGAGAAGCTCGTCCTCGCGATCGGCGCAGCCACGGGGGAGGCGCTCACCGCCCGCACCACCCGCGCGCTCGCTGACGCGCTCGACCTCGCACCCACCGAGTTCCCCGGCGGGCACGGCGGCTTCACAACCGGCGACCCCACCCA
>DAHVRS010000264.1 GCA_027322375.1 Brachybacterium sp.
CGCTACCAACTGCGCCATAGCCCCGTATCGGGTGCCGCCCCGTCAGGCGACTCGTCGAGAATACCCCGAACTTCTGATCAGTGGAAATCGGGAGCCAGGTTGTGTGACACCAACCTCATCCGCCCGTCAGAGGGCTCATGGAGGAGCGGTTCGAGGACGCTGCGGTGGCAGTTCTCGAGGCCCGAGAGGCCGCGGAAATCGTTGGTGTCGAGGTCCAGCAGAGCAGTGATCCCGAGGGTGATCGCGGCGCCGTGGGCGACGACCATGATGGTCTTTGCGGGGTGGGCGGCGAGCAGGGCGCGGCAGCCCTCGGCCACGCGCTGGCCCACGACGGGACGGTCCTCGACGCCGAGGCCGAGGACGGGGCGGTGAGCGCGCCAGTCGGCGTGCTCCTCCGGCCAGCGGGCGCGGATCTCCTCACCGCGCAGGCCCTCCCACTGCCCGAAGCCCCGCTCGAGGAAGGCATCATCGGTCGTCACCTCGAGGCGGGTGCCGCGGGTGATGATCCGGGCCGTGTCCACGGCGCGGGAGAGCGGGGAGGCGACGACGACGTCCGGTGGGTTCGCCGTGATCGCGGGGGCGAGCGTCTCCGCCTGCTGGATCCCGGTCTCGTTCAGCGGGATGTCGACCTGGCCCTGCAGGCGCCCCTCCCGGTTGTGGTCGGTCTGGCCATGGCGCACGAGCACCAGGCGGGTGCGCGCGGGCTTCACTCCCCCCGTCCCTCCTCGATCTGGAGGTCGAGGACGGGGGCGTCGCGCCAGAGGCGCTCGAGGGCGTAGAAGGCGCGGTCCTCGGCGTGCTGGACGTGGACGACGATGTCGCCGTAGTCGAGCAGCACCCAGCGCGCGTCCCGCTCGCCCTCGCGGCGCAGCGGCTTGCGGCGGCGCTCCTTCAGGAGCGCCTCCTCGATGCCATCGACGATCGCGGAGACCTGGCGCTCGGAGTCTCCGCTGCAGACGAGGAACACATCGGTGATGACCACGAGCTCGGAGACGTCGAGGCCGATCACCTCCTCGGCGAGCTTGTCAGCGGCGGCCTGTCCGGCGACGCGTGCGAGATCGAGGGATTCATCGGGGACGCTCACGCGGTGATCTTCTCCAGGAGGGGGTGGTCGAGCAGGTGCTCGGGGGTGATGGGCAGGGCTCCGGCGGTCGCGGCAGGGCCGAGGACGCCGGTCAGCAGCAGGACGACGAGGGCGATGAGAGCGATCGCGATGAGCGCCCAGACCAGCAGCACGAGGGCGCGGCCGCCGGAGCGCTCGGGGCGGTGCAGGACCTTGCCCTCGAAGCGGGGCGCGGGACGCGGGTCGGGGGCGTCGGTGACGGAGAGCTCGCCGAGCTCGACCCCGTCGTGGTCGCGCGCGATCGTCGCGATCGACGTCTCTTCGGCAGGCGCCGTCGGCGCATCAGCGCCGGCGGGTGCTGCGCTCGCCCCGTCCTCGCTCAGCTCGATGATGCGGGCGCGCCGGCCGAACTTGCGCAGCATCGGGACGGGCTCGTCGGCGCCGGGCGGAGCGACCGCGCCGCGCACGCCGGGCATGCCGGTCGCGGCGCCGGAGGTCTCCCGGGGGGCGCGCGCTTCGAGGGCTGCGAGCTCCTCGGGGCTCAGCGCGCGGGCGCGCCGGCCGCGCCGCGGGGTGGTCTCGGGCTCGGTCATCGGCCGTCACCTCCTGTGTAGAGGGCGTACTTGTTGATGTATTGGACGACGCCGTCGGGCACCAGGTACCACACGGGCGCGCCGGCGGCGACGCGGGTGCGGCAGTCGGTGGAGCTGATCGCCATCGCGGGCACCTCGATGAGCGTCACACCGTCCTCGGGCAGACCCGAGGTGTCCAGCTCATGGCCAGGCCGGGTGACACCCACGAAATGCGCGAGGTCGAAGATCTCCTCCTGATCCTTCCAGGTGAGGATGTTCTGGAGGGCATCCGCGCCGGTGATGAAGAAGAGATCCGCCTCAGGATGCTCGCGGCGCAGCTCGCGCAGCGTGTCGATCGTGTAGGTCGCCCCGGGCCGGTCCACGTCCACGCGCGAGACGGTGAAGACCGGGTTCGCGGCGGTCGCGACGACCGTCATGAGATAGCGGTGCTCGGGATCGGAGATCTCCCGGTCCGCCTTCTGCCACGGGCGCCCGGTGGGCACGAAGATGACCTCGTCGAGGCCGAAGACGCTCTGGACCTCGCTCGCGGCGACGAGATGGCCATGATGGATAGGATCGAACGTCCCGCCCATCACGCCGATCCGTCGTCGCTGGAGCTCCACCGTCAGTGGTCGGGGTCGGTCTTGCGCTGCTTCTTGTCGAGGCTGCGCTGGTGGGCGCCGCCGGTGAGCCAGGTGAAGAACAGCAGCAGCATGAAGAGGGTGAACATGCCGATGCCGACGGCCGGCGGCGTGACGCCTCCACTGGCGAGCGTGCCGGACTCGGCGAGGATCATGAGCTGATCGATCATGGTCGAAATGGCCTTTCCACGGGTGACCGGCCCATCATCCCACAGCGGCGGAGGAGGTCAGCCCCCGACGCGCATGGTGAGGGGTCGGTCACGGACGAACGTGCCCCTGCCCGACCACGAGCCACTTGCTCGCGGTGATCTCACGCAGCCCCATCGGGCCGCGGGCATGGAGCTTCTGGGTGGAGATCCCGATCTCGGCGCCGAAGCCGAACTCGTTGCCATCCGTGAAGCGGGTCGACGCATTCACATAGACGGCGGCTGCATCGACCTCGTGCTGGAAGCGACGTGCCGTTAGGTAGTCGCCCGTTACGATGCATTCGGAGTGGCCGGAGCCGTGCCTCCCGA
>DAHVRS010000268.1 GCA_027322375.1 Brachybacterium sp.
CACGGCAAGGCCGCCGTCCTTGGTGTGGGCATGGGGGACGGCGCGGACCACGCCGTTCTCCCCGTCGGTGTCGAGCTCGTCCCAGGTGTTCGTGGTGGAGAACGCCTGCGTGGTGCGGACCCCGCCGGGAGCCGCGTGGAAGAGCGCCTCGGCCTTCTTCGAGGCCGTGCCGCCACGGATGTCCCATTCGGCCAGCCAGCTGGCGAGGTCCGGGGAGTGGACGGTGTGGATGTTGTGGTCCAACAGCCCGGCCCGGTCCAGCTCGCCGAGGATCGCGGGGATGCCGCCGGCACGGTGGACGTCCTCGACGTGCGCGTTGCCGTTCGGGGCGACCTTGGACAGGGTCGGGACCAGGCGCGAGATGCGGTCGATGTCGTCGAGGCCGAAGTCGACCTCGCCCTCGATCGCGACCGCGAGGATGTGCAGGATCGTGTTGGTCGAGCCGCCCATCGCCACGTCCATCGCCATCGCGTTGGAGAACGCGGCCTTGGTGGCGATCGCGCGCGGCAGGACCGACTCGTCGCCCTCCTCGTAGTAGCGCTTCGCGAGCTCGACGATCTTCCGCCCCGCCTCGAGGAACAGCTCCCGACGGAAGGCATGGGTGGCGAGGGTGGTGCCGTTGCCGGGCAGGGACAGGCCCAGCGCCTCGGTGAGGCAGTTCATCGAGTTCGCGGTGAACATGCCGGAGCAGGAGCCGCAGGTGGGGCAGGCGTTCTCCTCGACCTCGGCGAGCTGCGCGTCGGTGATCGAGTCATCGGCGGAGAGCGTCATCGCGTCGATGAGGTCGATGCGGTGCTCGGTGACGCCCTCGATCGGCTTGCCCGACTCGGAGGGGCCGCCGGAGACGAAGATGACCGGGATGTTCAGGCGCATCGCGGCCATGAGGTGGCCGGGGGTGATCTTGTCGCAGTTGCTGATGCACACCAGCGCGTCGGCGGTGTGGGCGTTGACCATGTACTCGATCGAGTCAGCGATGATGTCGCGGCTCGGGAGCGAGTACAGCATGCCGCCGTGGCCCATCGCGATGCCGTCGTCGACGGCGATCGTGTTGAACTCCTTGGAGACACCGCCGGCTTCCGCGATCGCGGAGGCGACGAGGTCGCCCATGTTCTTGAGGTGGACGTGGCCGGGCACGAACTGCGTGTACGAGTTCGCGATCGCGATGATCGGTTTGCCGAAATCGCCGCTCTTCATACCGGTGGCGCGCCAGAGAGCGCGGGCGCCGGCCATGTTGCGGCCGTGGGTAGAGGTACGTGAACGGAGTGGACGCATGCCCGTCATGCTACTCCGCCATGCGAGATGGCGATGTCACCATCCGGACAGTGGACGGTGGTGACATCGCCCTCTCAGAAGGGTTCGAGAGATCCTCGGACTCACACCCCGGCGGGGCTGCGCTTCACATCGGGATCGAGATCAGGATCGACGTCACCGGTGCCGTCCTCAGCCCAGTCCTCGTAGTCCGGGACGCCCATCGGGGAGGCGAGCTCCTCATCGTGATGGTCGGCGCGGACGGGGAAGTCCGGGTCCTCGGCGAGGCGGCGGTGCAGCTCGGCGAGCTGCATCTCCTCGGTGTGGGTGCGCTCGCGCTCCTGCGCGACCTGCTCCTCGGTGGGCTCGTGGTCGCCCATGCCCACCTGGAGCTCGGGCTGGACCTCGGTGAGGGCGCCCACGGTGACGCGGTACTTGTGGCGCAGGATCTCCAGGCGCAGCACGCGGGCCAGGAAGTAGATGCCCAGCAGGTTCGGCAGCGCCATGAGGAAGAACATCGCGTCGGAGAAGGCGATGACGGAGTCCAGCGAGATGGCGGCGCCGACGATCACGGCGAGCACCCACACCACGCGGAACACGTTCTGGACGGTGGCGGTGCTGCCGAAGAGGAACTTCGCGCTGAGCTCGCCGTAGTAGGCGTAGGCGAGGACGGTGGAGAAGCCGAAGAGCACCACGGCGACCGTGAGCAGGAACGGGAACCAGTCCGCGACGGTGCCGAACGCAGCAGCGGTCATCGCCACGCCGTCCTCATCGCCGGAGCGGTACACGCCGGTGATGACGACCGCGATCGCGGTGAGCATGCAGACGCCGATCGAGTCGACCAGCGGCTCCCACAGGGCGGTGAAGCCCTCGGTCGCGGGCTCCTTGGTCTTCGAGGCGCTGTGCGCCATGCCCGCGGAGCCCACGCCCGCGGCGTTCGAGAACAGGGCGCGCTGGATGCCGACGACGGCCACGCCGATGATGCCGCCGGTGACCCCGTCGGCCGTGAAGGCGCTGGTGAAGATCGTGC
Organism: Brachybacterium sp.; assembly: GCA_027322375.1. GTDB lineage: Bacteria > Actinomycetota > Actinomycetes > Actinomycetales > Dermabacteraceae > Brachybacterium. The sequence continues at coordinate 2,279 of DAHVRS010000268.1, forward strand.
TGACCGCGCCCGGCAGGGTCGGGAGGTTCATGAGGATGATCGCGAGCACGCAGGCGACGTAGAGCACGGCCATGGCGGGGGTGATCGCGGAGGTCCACTGGGCGATCTTCTTGACGCCGCCGAGGATGACCACGGCGGTGAGCACGGCCATGACCAGGCCGATCAGCCACTGGTTCTCGGTGAGGAACTCGCTGCCGGAGGAGGTCGAGACGATCGCGGCGACCTGGTTGGCCTGGAAGAGGTTGCCCGCACCGAACACGCCCACGAGGGTGAAGATCGCGTAGAGCACGGCGATGATGCGGCCGAGCTTCTTGCGGCCGATGGAGGCGAGGCCGTCGCGCAGGTAGTACATGGGCCCACCCTCGGTGGTGCCATCGGCGTTGACCTTGCGGAACATGACGCCGAGGGTCGCCTCGGCCATCTTCACGCTCATCGCGAAGAAGCCGAAGATGGCGATCCACAGCGCGGCGCCGGGGCCGCCCACGCCGATCGCGACGGCGACGCCGGCGATATTGCCGAGGCCGACGGTGCCGGACAGCTCGGTGGCCAGAGCCTGGAAGCTCGAGACCTCGCCCGGGTCAGTCTTCGCGGTGTAGCGGCCGCGGATGACCTGGATCGAGTGCTTCAGACCCGTGATCGGCTGGAAGCGCAGCCACACGGTGAGGAAGATCGCGGCGGCCATGAGCCACACGACGATGATCGGCACGCCGCCGAAGATCGGGGCCTCGTAGAACACGACGGCGCTGAGGATGGTGGCGATCGGGCCGAAGATCATCTCAACGGCTGCGTCTATGCCAGGCATTGTGGAGGCGCAACTCCTTCGGCGGGGTCTCCACCGGGTCGGGGATTCGGTGCCCGTTGCGATCCCGGACTCGGGGTGCCGCGCAGAGCGACAGACGACTGTACCGATCAGTAACAGGTGACGAGGAGCACGGGGTGCACGCCGGGAGCTGAACAGAACCTGTGCGGGACATGGCGCTTCACCCCCGAAGAGCACTCCTTGTCCGACAATCCGACTCCCGGATTCTTTGCCAATAATTGACCTTCGCCGTGGTCACGGCCACATCCAGGCGAGTTCTGGCGTTTGGGGTGCGGTGGCGTGGGTGCTCGCGACCGGCGTCGTCCCGGAGGTCCCGCCTCAGAGCAACCCGTCGCGCCTACGTCGACAGACATGAACGCTCCGGACGGAGCGTACCGCCAGGCGCTCGGAGCGCAGGCCAGCGCCCTCCACCCCGATTGAAGTCCTACTTCTCCCCGCTGCCGCCTGGACGAGTGGGCCACGGCCACGGGGTCCTCACCCGACTCGGGTCCCGGTGCCCGCTGCGGGTTCTGATGCGTCCCTTCCAGCCGCGAGGCGCGCTCTACGCGGGCTGGGCCGAGGATGTCCCCTTCGAGGTGATCAATCGCGGAGAGGGCGGAGCGGTCATTGCTGAGCGTCGCTTCCACCTCCCCGGCGGGGACTGGGTGATGCGCGACCGGGTGACCCTGGCCAGCGACGGCCTGGTGGAGGACCTGATCGGCGCTCCCCGGTGCTCAGCGCAGAGTTCGACGTCTCGGTCGAGAGCGGAGCTCTGATGCTGCGCAGTCACCGCACGAGGATCCACCTCGGCCGCCTCCGACTCAGGGTCCCCCGCCCCGTGGCACCGAGGATCCAGCTGGAGGAACGGTTCCTGGACGAGCTGGATCGGCAGCAGGTATCGCTGAGCGTCGACCTGCCGGTGCTGGGCCGGATCTACGAGTACGAGGGGACGTTCGCCTACCGCATCAAGGAGGATCCATGAACAGCGCCGCAGGACGGGTCGTGCTGGGCGGGGCGACCGGCTTCATGGGCCGGGCCCTGCACGCGAAGTACCTCGGCGAGGGCCGCGAGGTGGTCACGATCTCGCGTCGAGGCGCCGATCTGTCCTGGGAGGAGCAGCGCGGGATCGATGCCGCCGTCGACGGTGCCGCGCTGGTGATCGGCCTGGCGGGCAAGAGCGTGGACTGCCGGTACGCCCGCGCGAACCGTGCCGAGCTCTTCTCCTCCCGCCTGCGCACCACGCGGGTCCTGCACCGCGCCGTCTCCCGCGCCGCGCAGCCGCCGGCCTGTGGGCCAACGCGTCCACCGCCACGATCTACCGCCATGCGATGGACCGCCCGCAGACCGAGTCCGACGGCGAGATCGGCACGGGGTTCTCCGTCGAGATCGCGCGGGCGTGGGAGGACGCCCTGTTCGAGGGATACCTGCCCGGAACGCGCCGAGTGGCGCTGCGCACCGCGATCGTGCTCGGGGACGGCGGGGTGCTCGCCACGCTGCGCCGCCTCGCACGGCTCGGGATCTCCGGGACGCAGTCCGACGGCTGGTGGCCGACGAGGCCCGCCCGTCGGCGCGCGGGAACCGCCCATGCCCCGGGCTCCCGGCGCGGACAGCAGCGCTTCAGCTGGATCCACCTCGACGACGTCCAGGGAATCCTCGACCTCCTCGAAGCCACGCCGGCGCTGGAGGGGCCGGTGAACCTCTCCTCGCCCCACCCGGTGGACAACGCGGAGCTCATGCGCACAGTCCGGGACGCCTTGGGGGTGCGGGTCGGGGTGCCGATCCCGCGCTGGATGCTCGAGCTCGGGGCGCTCGGCATGCGCACCGAGACCGAGCTGATCCTCAAGAGCCGCTGGGTCCTGCCCGAGCGGCTGCTCGATGCGGGATACGAGTTCCGTCGGCCACTGCTCGCCGAGGCGGTCGCCGCCTCGTTCGCGGCCGAGGACGCCGCAGTGCCGTCCGCCCACCCCTGACCGGTCCCGGAGCCCGCAGAAGAGGAGCCCCTCAGCAGAAGGACGGGCCGCCCCACGAGGGGGCGACCCGTCCTTCGTGCATGCTGGCGAGGGCTCAGCTCACGCCGAGCTTCTCCATGATGATCTCGCGGACGCGGCCGGCGTCGGCCTGGCCGCGGGTCGCCTTCATGATCGGGCCGATGAGGGCGCCGATCGCCTGGACCTTGCCGCCCTGGATCTTCGCGACCACGTCGGGGTTGTCGGCGATCGCCTGGTCCACCGCGCCCGTGAGCACGGAGTCGTCGGAGACCACGGCGAGGCCCTCGGCCTCCACGATCGCGGCGGGGTCACCCTTGCCCTCGAGGACCTCGGCGAGCACCTGCTTGGCGATCTTGTCGTTGATCTTCTTCCCGTCGACCAGGCCCTGCAGCTCAGCGACCTGCGCCGGGGTGATCGCGAGGTCCTCGAGCTCGAGCTCGCGATCCTTCGCATCACGCGCCAGCTCGCCCATCGACCACTTGCGGGCGGCCTGCGCGGACGCGCCCGCGGCGACGGTCTGCTCGATGAGGTCGAGCGCGCCCGCGTTGATCACATCGCGCATCTCGAGATCGCTGAAGCCCCACTCGCCCAGCAGGCGGCGCCGGCGCGCAGCGGGCAGCTCCGGCAGCGAAGCGCGGATCTCCTCGACCCACTCGCGGCTCGGGGCGACCGGGACCA
>DAHVRS010000291.1 GCA_027322375.1 Brachybacterium sp.
GCACGCATGACGGGCGTGAGCAGCTCCGCGACGATCTCCGCGACCGCGATCGCGCCGTCGATCGAGAGACGGGTGCCGTCCTCGATCCCGCCCGAGGGCGGAATGCTCTGATCGGGCTGCCGCTGCGCGAACAGCAGGCGAGAAGGCCCCTCGCCCCAGGCTTCGATGAGCTCCCGAGTGCGCGAGCGCAGATCCAGCACCGGCGCGTCGTGGATCTCCGCGATCGCGAAGACCGCTGCGGGATGCTCGCTCGGTGTGCGCACCAGGCGGCCACCGGCGAAGTGTCGCCCAGTCACCGGGGTGCACAGCACCGGGTGTGCACCCGCTGCCCGCACCTCCTCGACCATCCGCTCGAGGTTCCGGGAGAAGCCGCCCCAGGCGGCGAGGTCGTCATGCGCCTGATCGTGGTGCCCGAACTGCAGCAGCACCACATCCTCGGGGCCTGCCACCTCCAGCACCGCTGCCCACAGTCCCTCTTCCCGGTGCGAGGCAGTGGTCGCCCCGTCCTGGGCGAGGTCGATGACGTGCAGCGGCTCGGCCGGTGGGGAAGCGGTGCGCCCGCGCGCCGGTCGGGTGCGGCCGCTGCGCGTGGTGGACAGGTCCGTGCAGCGCGCCGTGAGCGCCGCCCCCAGATGCGCGCCCCAGCCGCTGACCGGATAGTCGACCGCGGTGTGCGGCGCGACCGCCGAATCCCCGGCCAGCACCACCCGGCGTGGGCGCGGGGTGGTGGTGGGGGGAGTAGAGGGAGTCATCGTGCTGCCGGGTCCGGTGCGGCGTCGGCTGCGGGGGCGTGCGCGGAGGCGCGAGCAGCAGGTGCCGGGCCTGTGCTGTCACCGACGATCAGGCGCGGCGTGAGCAGCGCATGCTCGACCGGTCCTGCCTTCCCCGTCGCTGCCAGTTGAGGCTCCAGCAGGGACCAGGCGACCGCTCCCGTGTCCAGCACCTCCTGTCCCACCGTGGTCAGCGCAGGCACCGCGAAGCGAGACAGCTCGATCCCGTCGAATCCTGTCACCGAGAGGTCGCCGGGCACGTCCACGCTCAGGCCGTGGAGCCGGGCGAGGAGGCCGAAGGCGACCAGGTCGTTGAAGGCGAGGACGCCCGTCGCGCCGCTCGCGAGAACCTCTTCGGCCACGTCGTGCCCGGCGGCCATCGAGGCGCCGCCCGGGATCGTCCGCACCGACAGCTCGGGGCGCGAGGCCGCGATCGAGTTCAGGGTCGCGAGGCGCTCCTGATGCGCGGCACTGCGCTCTGGCCCGGCGACATACAGCAAATCGCGGTGGCCGAGAGCGGTCAGGTGGTCGACAAGCTGAGTCACGCCCGCGCCGTAGTCGATGCCCACGCTCGCCACGTGCGGATCCTTCAGCCGCCGGTTCAGGACCACGACCGGTGCGACCTGCGTGATGAGCGCATCGAGCTCGGCATCGACCGTGCGCGGGGCGACGAGCACTACCGCGTCGCACTGCCGGCGGGCGTCCTGGGCGATCCGCGCCTCCTTCTCCGCGCTCTGCGCCTCCGCGACCAGCACGCCGTACCCAGCGCTCTCCGCCGCACGGGTGAGGCTGCGCAGCACGGACTGGAACATCGGGTTGCCGAGATCGGGGATGACCAGCGAGACCGTCATGGTTCGGCCGGTGGAGAGATAGCGGGCGGTGAGATTCGGGCGGTACTGCAGGCGTTCTGCCTGTGCGCGCACGCGTGCCCCGATCGCAGGGTCGACGGTGGTGCGGCCGTTGAGCACTCGGGAGACCGTTGCACGGGAGACCCCGGCGGCCTTCGCGACCTCAGTGATGGTCGGACCGACATTGCTGCGCGCCATGGGTGCTCACATCCTTGCCGAGGCAGGGGGATAAGGGGTCTGGGAAGACGACGGAAGTGCCGTCTCGACAGGCGGAGAAACCGGTTCCCCGTATCATGGCGGCCTACGCTACCAGGGCGGCCTCGCCATCGGGAGCCGCTGACGGCGCCGCCACCGGAGGCAGCGCCCTGAGAGCCGCGCATGCCGCGGTGGAACGAGGTCCCATGTCTTCTCACGGTGCCGACATCAACGCGGAAGTGGGCGCCAGCATCGATCGTGATGCCGCCGCCCTCCGCGCCCACCTGCGCATCCTGCTCGGCCTCGATCTCGACAGCCCCGTCGGACGTCTTGCCGAGGTGCCACCGCGCCCTGCCGAGGGCTCCGCAGGCGGCGACGTCGTCGAGGTGACGCTCCTCGCCCCGTGCGGGGAGCCCGGCGCCGCACCGGACGCCCCGGCGGATGAGATCCCGGCCTTCCTCCTGCGCCCCGCCCCGGAGCACGACACCGGCGCTGCAGTGGTGCTGGTCGCCGGGCACGGCCGCGGCATCGACGCGCTGGTCGCCACCGACCCGGCCGACGAGTACCACGACGCGCTCGCGCACAAACTGGTCCGTGCCGGGGTGAGCGTGCTGTGCCCGGAGATGGTCTCCTTCGGCCGACGCCGCGTCCCGCCCGCGCCAGGCGTCGCACCGCTGGCACCGGAGGAGAAGACCTGCGAGATCGATGCCGCGAACCACCTGATGCACGGCCGGCCCGTGATGGGCCGCCGCGTCGCTGACGCCCGCGCTGCCGTGCAGGCGCTGCGGAGCCTGCCGGGGGTGGACCCGGAGCGGGTCGGGATCGCGGGCGGCTCCGGCGGCGGGGCCGTGTCCCTGCTGCTCGCAGCATCGGATCCCACGATCTCGGCAGCACTGGTCGCGACCTACTTCTGCACCTTCGAGGCGAGCTTCTTCTCGATCCGGCACTGCCCCTGCAACATCATCCCGGGCGCCCTGCCCGGGCTCGAGATGGCGGACATCGCCCAGCTCGTCGCCCCGCGTTCGCTCGTGATCGAGGCGGGGGAAAAGGACCACATCTTCCCGATCGCCGCGACGCGCGAGTCCTTCGCACGTCTCGCCCCGGTGTGGGAAACGGGAGGCGCGACACCGCCCGAGCTCGTCGTCACCGACGCCGGGCATGCCTTCCGCGGGGAGCGCTCCGTCGAGGCGCTCCTCGCCCACCTCGGCGTCTGACCGCGGGCGCGCCGGGTCCTGACCCGGCGCGCCCCGTCGGCCGCCCGCCCGTCGGCCCCGTCAGCCGCCGAGCCCGTGCTCTCGCTGGTCAACCCATCTGAATCGATTCGTGAACAGGGGGTGACCGCGGCCACGTAGGCGCGTAAGCTTCGGGGATGTTCTCGAACCTCTCGCCCGGTGCCCTCGGCCTCTCCCTCGACCACCCCACCGCGATCGACCTCGCGGTGAAGCACGGCTTCGGCGGCGTGGACCCCGACCCGTCCTACTTCGCCTCCCTCCCCAGCCGCAGCGCCGTCGTCGAGCACGGCGACGCGGTGCGCGAGAAGGGCCTCATATGGGGCATGGCCGGTCTGCCCATCGGCCTCGACGCTCCGGCGGAGGAGTTCCGCCGCGCGCTCGCCGAGCTGCCCGATGCCCTCGACACCCTCACCGCCGCGGGCGTCACCGCCGTCGGCACCTGGATCCGCCCCATGCACGACACTCGCGACCACCGCGAGAACTGGCGCCTGCACGTGGGACGCGTAGCCCTCGTCGCCGAGCTGCTCGCCGACTCGGGCCTGCGCCTGGGCCTGGAGTACATCGGCCCGAAGACCTTCTGGGCCACCGAACGCTTCCCCTTCATCCACTCCCTGCGCGAGGCGCGCGAGCTCATCGCCGAGTCCGGCGCGAGCAACGTGGGCCTCATCCTGGACAGCTACCACTGGTACACCGCCGGGGAGAGCGCTGAGGACCTCGCCGGCCTCACCGACGCGGACATCGTCTCCGTGGACATCAACGACGCCCGCGCGGACCGCGAGCGCGATGAGCAGCAGGACCTCGACCGCCGCCTGCCCTACGCCACCGGCGTCATCGACCTCGCCGGTTTCATGGCTGCCGTCCACACCGCCGGGTACACCGGACCCGTGAAGGTCGAGCCGTTCATGAAGGAGCTCGCCGAGCAGCCCGTCGACGAGGTCCTCGCGGACATCTCCGCGCGCCTGGATCGTGCCGTCGCGGGGGAGTGACGGCCGGCCGGTTCCGTGACGTGCGTGTGCCGT
>DAHVRS010000324.1 GCA_027322375.1 Brachybacterium sp.
CACCGAAGCCGTAGCGGACGGTGCCCAGGATCGAGCTCGCGGTCCCTGCCATCTGCGGGTACTCGGCAAGTGCGAGCGTGGTCGCGCCCGGGGTGCCGAACTGAGCGCCGGAAGCCAGCAGGAACAGGGAGGCGATGACGAGGGCGAGCGGCATCGGGACGAGCCCGGCCAGCAGCAGGCCCAGGCAGCCGATCCCGGTCAGGGCGATGCCGAGGAACATCGCCCCGTGCACTCGCCACCGCTCGGCGGTGCGCCCGCCGAGCCAGCCGCACAGCACCCCGCCTGCGGAGTTCAGCGCGAAGGCAGCGGCGTACCACTGCGGGGAGAGGCCGTAGATCTCCTGGAGCACGAAGGTGGAACCGGCGAGATAGGAGAATATCGCGGCGAAGACGAAGCCCTGCGAGAGCACCGCGCCCACGAACACCCGGTCCCGCATCAGCACCGCGAGGGCGCTGCCGGTGCGGGCGAGGCCGCCCGCGGTGCGCCGCTCCACGGGCAGGGTCTCGGTGAACAGGGTCGCGGACAGCACCAGCAGCACCACGCCCACCAGCGCGAGGAAGCCGAACAGCCCGCGCCAGTCCACCACCGTGTTCAGCATCCCGCCGATCACGGGGCCGATGATCGCGGCGGTGGGGCCTGCGACGGCGAGGCGACCGTAGAAGCGGATCAGCTCGCGGCCCTCGAAGAGGTCGCGCCCGGCGGCCTGGGCGATGACGATCCCGACGCCGCCGGCGACACCCTGCACGAAGCGGGCCGCGACGAGCAGCTCGATGCTGGGGCTCACCGCGCACAGCACCGAGGTGAGCACGTAGGCAGCCACGCCGATGAGCAGGAGGCGACGACGGCCATGCTGGTCGGAGGCGGGGCCGGCGAGGACCTGACCGGCGGCGAGGCCCAGCAAGCATGCGGTGACGGTCAGCTGGGCGACCGAGGTGGTCGCCTCGAGCTCCCGCGTCAGCGCGGGCAGCGCCGGGAGGTAGAGGTCCATCGAGATGGGCCCAAAGACGGTCAGCAGCAGCAGGAGCCAGGGCATGACGCGCGAGATGGCGGGCCGGGTGGGCGCGGGCAGGGTGGTGGTCACGGCAGGTGGGGACTCTTCCGACGAGGATTCCGGGGTGGGGAGGACGGAATCCAGTCCACCACCGGGGCTGGTGGGGAGCCAGGCCCTCTTAGGGCACCCCTTGACGGCCGCGCCGGCCAGCGCCCCGCGAGGGGGTGCCTGCGATAATCTCGACGCAACCGCTTTCCACCTTCTGCCTGCATCGGAGTGATCCGCATGATCCGCCCGGGCCTGTGCTCCGTCACCTTCCGCGAGCTGGACGTCGAGAGCGTGGTGGGCCACGCCGCGAAGGCCGGACTCGAGTGCATCGAGTGGGCCGGCGACGCGCATGTCCCGCCCGGTGACCTCGACGCCGCCACTCATGCCCGCACCGTCACCGAGCGGGCCGGGCTCGCCGTCGCCTCCTACGGCTCCTATCTCTCCTTCGTGGGCGAGGACGAGGCGGTCCGCGCCGAGGGCCACGCCGTGATCGCCTCCGCCCGCGCGCTCGACGTGCAGCGGGTCCGCGTGTGGGCGACCCGCACCGGCTCCGCGGAGACGAGCCCCGGGGAGCGCGCCCGCGCTGTCGGCCGGATGCAGGAGTTCGCGGACCTCGCAGCCCAGCACGAGATCGAGGTGGGGCTCGAGTTCCACGGCCGCACCCTCACCGACGAGATCGACTCGACCTTGCGCCTGCTGGACGAGATCGATCGCCCGAACGTGCGCACCTACTGGCAGCCGCATCAGGGCATGGAGGTCGAGGAAGCACTGACCACGCTGCGCGCCGCCCTCCCCCGCACCACCACGATCCACGTCTTCTCCTGGTGGCCGCGCAGCGAGCGCCTCCCGCTCTCGGAGCGCTCGGACCTGTGGGAGGCGGTGTTCGCGATCCTCGCCGCCAACGGCACGGACCGCGATGCGCTGCTGGAGTTCGTGCCGGGCGATGATCCGGACGTGCTGCGCCGGGAGACGGACACGCTGCGCACCCTGATCACCGCCGGTGAGGAGCTCGCCCGGTGAAGGCGCTGCTCGCGATGCCGGACGGGCTGCAGCACCGCATGTTCACGCCCGCCCAGCTCAAGGAGCTCAGCGAGCTCGCCGACATCGACACCGCGCGCACCGTCCCGGATCTCGCCGCCGCGAGCGACGCCGAGCTCGCGGAGGTCGAGGTGCTGCTGACCGGCTGGGGCTCCCCCGCCGTCGACGCGGACGCGCTCGAGCGGATGCCGCGTCTGCGCGCGATCGTGCACACCGCCGGGACCGTGCGCTTCGTGGCGACCGACGCGGTATGGGAGCGCGGGGACGTGGCGGTCACCTCCGCGACGGAGGCGAATGCGGTGCCGGTCGCCGAGTACACGCTCGCGCAGATCCTGCTGGCCGGGAAGCGGTCGCTCGCCCGCGAGGCCCGCTACCGCGCCGAGCGCGCCGTCACTCCGGCCGCCGCCACGGAGGCGGGGATCGGGAACCACGGCGGGGTGGTGGGCCTCATCGGCGCCTCCCGGATCGGGGTGCTCGTCGCCGAGCATCTGGCCCGTTTCGACCTCGAGGTGCTGATCACTGACCCGTTCGTCGGCGCCGAGCAGATCGCCGCGCTCGGGGCGCGGAAGGTCGAGCCGGAGGAGCTGTATTCCCGGGCCGACGTGGTGAGTCTGCACGCGCCGGACGTTCCCGCAACGCAAGGCATGGTCACCGCGGAGCTGCTCGCGCTGATGCGCGATGGCACGACGTTCCTCAACACCGCCCGGCCGGCGCTCGTGGACATCGACGCGCTGCGGGCGGAGCTCGTCTCGGGCCGGCTCAGCGCCGTGCTGGATGTGCACGATGACCTCGCGCCCGATGATCCGCTGTGGGACCTGCCCACGGTCTCGATCACCCCGCACATCGCGGGCTCGCAGGGCAATGAGCTGCACCGCATGGGCGAATCCGCGCTCGAGGAGGTGCGCCGGCTCGCGAGCGGTCAGCCGGCCCGCTTCCCCGTGGACCCCGCGCGCCGCGCGATGGAAGCCTGACTCGTCCGGCCCCACGGCCGACGGGGGCACGCGGCCGGCGGCAGCATGAGCGACACCACGCCTCCTCGCACCAGATCACAGCCCTCAGCCTGCTGAGCCCGCCGCGCCGAGGGCGGTGCGTCGTTATGCTGGCCGGATCGGGACAGCGTTTCCCCGATGTCGTCGTCGAGAAGGAGTTCCCATGGCCGCCGTGCGCCTCAGCGACGTCGCGAAGGATGCCGGGGTCTCCCTGGCCACTGCCTCCCGCGTGCTCAACGGCTCTGCCCGCGTGCCGGGCAAGGAGGTCGCCGACAAGGTCCGCGCCTCCGCTGACCGCCTCGGCTATGTGCCTAACGCCCAGGCCCAGGCGCTGGCTCGCTCCCGCTCGGGCCTGATCGGCCTGGTCGTCCACGACATCGCCGATCCCTACTTCGCGACCATCGCGCGCGAGGTCCAGCAGCAGGTCTTCGCCTCCCAGTCCCAGGTGATGCTCACCCAGACCGATCGCGTCGTCGAGACCGAGAAGCGGGCGCTGCGCGCCCTCATCGCCCAGCAGGTCGACGCGCTCGTGCTCGTGGGCACGCACCGCTACGGCACCGAGGCGGACGCCGCGATCAGCGTTCTTCTGGAGGGCTTCGAGCGCAACGGGGGCAAGGTGATCGGCCTGGGCCAGTCCCTCGGCGTGGGCCGCACGATCGTCACCGAGAACGCGCTGGCGGCGCATGAGCTTGCGACCTCGCTGATCGTCGACGGGCACCGCCGCTTCGCGGTCGTCGAGGGCATCGCCGGGATCCCGTCTGCCGGCGACCGCACCGGCGGCTTCGTCGCCGCGCTCACCGAGGCCGGGATCGAGCCCGAGCTGAGCGTGGGCGCGGACCTCACCCGGGACGGCGGCCACGCTCTCGGCGCCCGGATCGCGGAGCACCTCGAAAGCGCTCCTGCCCAGGACCAGCCGCTGTGCGTCTTCGCTCCGGCCGACGTCATGGCGCTCGGCGCGCTCGGCGAGCTGCGCCGTCGCGGCATCGACGTGCCCGGTCAGGTCGCGGTCGCTGGCTTCGGCGGCGTGCCCGGCGGGGCCGACGCGAACCCGAGCCTCACCACGGTCGCCCTCCCGCTCGCAGACATGGCCCGGCAGGCCGTGGAGTGGGTGCTCGAGGGCACGCCCGCCGCGAAGGCCGCCGCTGTGTCTGCGGACGCGGCCGACAGCACGGGCACTGTCGGCGCTGGCACTGAGAGCACTGCAGCGGATGCACCGGTACAGGAGGTCCGGGTGCGCGGCGACGTGCTGCTGCGCGAGTCGACCGCCCTCGCCACGGCGGAGTAGGCGGGCTGCTGAGCCCGCCGACGCACTGACGGGCCGGGCGCCGCGCTGACCTCAGCGTCGTCGACCCGGCCCGTCGGCCGTCGGCCCGAAGGCGTCAGGCATACGGCAGCACGAGCTGCTCGTAGCGCTCGGCGATGATCCGCGCGGATTCCTCCGCGGGGGTCGCCCACACGTCCTCGTTGAAGATCTCGACCTCGATGTCACCGGTGTAGCCGGCGTCCTTGATCATGCGCGTGATCGAGGGGAAGTCGATGAAGCCATCGCCCATGTAGCCGCGGGAGTGCAGCGGCTCGGCGGCGAGCGGCAGGTTCCAGTCGCACACCTGGTAGCCGAACAGCCGCCCCGAGTCCGCGGCGCGCTGGATCGCGCGCTCGAGATAGGGGTCCCACCACACGTGATAGGTGTCCACCACGACGCCCGCGGCCGGGCTGCCGGCGGCCTCCGCCATGTCCAGGGCCTGGTCGAGGGTGGAGAGCACGGCACGGTCGGCCGCGAACATGGGGTGCAGAGGCTCGAGGCAGAGCGTCACCCCGCGCTCCTCGGCGTAGGGAGCGAGCTGGGCGACGGCCTCGGTGACGCGCGCACGCGCGCCGACGATGTCCTTGTCGGCCCGGTCCACGCCGCCCACGACCATCACCAGGGTGGGGGCGCCGAGCCCGGCGGTCTCGTCGATCGCGCGGCGGTTGTCGTCCAGCGCCGCCGCCCGGTCCGCCTCCGCGGAGGCGGTGAGGAATCCGCCGCGGCACAGGGAGCTGACGCGAAGTCCCGCGTCGTCGACGCGGCGGCGCAGCGCCTCGAGTCCCACCTCTTCGATGTCCTGGCGCCACAGGCCCACGGAGCCGATGCCCCGGGAGACGGTCGCCTCGAGGAACTCCTGCAGGGGTGTGGTGCGGAACGTCCAGCGGTTCAGGGCGAGCCGCTCCAGGGAGCCGCTCTGCGCGGACGTGCTCTGTGCTGACACGGTCTGGGTGCTCATGCCGTCGCCTCCTCGATCTCGAATCCGGCCAGTCGCAGCATCCCGTGCCAGCGCTCGGCGGCGAGCGCCGGGTCCTCGAGGTTTCCGGTCTGCGCGGCGAGCTCGATGGTGCGCGAGAGGTGCGGAAGGCTGCGGGCGGAGTGCATCCCGCCCACCATCGTGAACGCGCCCTGGTGGCCGTTCAGCCAGGCCAGGAACGCGACCCCGGTCTTGTAGTGGTAGGTGGGGGCGGAGAAGACGTGCCGTCCCAGCTGCTCGGAGGCATCCAGGATGCGGCGCGCCTCGCCCACGTCCCCGCGGTCCAGCGCCTGCACGGCGGCGGAGGCGGCGGGGGCAGTGGCGGCGAAGGCGCCCAGCAGCGCGTCGGAGTACTCCCCGCGCACCTGCTCGCCGTCGGCCTCGGTCGTGACCGTGCCGTCGCCCACGATGAGGTGGGAGAAGTGGAAGTCATCGCCGGTCAGCATGCGCACCCCCTCGGGCAGGCGCTCGCGCACGGCGATCTCCGCGGCATCGTCCAGCAGGCTCATCTTCACGCCGCGGATCCGGGAGGGATCGTGCTCGATGATGCGCAGCAG
>DAHVRS010000353.1 GCA_027322375.1 Brachybacterium sp.
CTCGACGAGCTCGATGCCCTGCTCGCCTTCGGGATCGGTGGCGATGACGTCCCCACCTTCCCCGCCATGCACACCGCCTCGGCCCGCATCGCTGGCGGCTCGATCGCCGCGGTCGAGGCGATCCATGCCGGGACCGTGCGCCGCGCCGTGAACATCGCCGGCGGCATGCACCATGCGAAGCCCGGCTCCGCCTCCGGCTTCTGCGTCTTCAACGACGCCGCGCTCGCGATCCGCCGCGCCCTGGATCTCGGCGAGCAGCGGGTGATGTACATCGACCTCGACGTCCACCACGGCGACGGGGTCGAGCGCGCGCTGTGGGACGAGCCGCGCGCGATCACCCTGTCCGTCCACGAGACGGGGGAGCGGCTCTTCCCCGGCACCGGCTTCGTCCAGGACCGCGGCGGCCCCTCCGCGCACGGCACCGCGATCAACGTGCCCCTGCCCTCACGCACCACGGCCGACGGCTGGGTACGGGCCCTGCGCGCCACGATCCCGGCGCTCGTCCGCGCGGTGCGGCCCACGCTGCTGGTCACCCAGCACGGCGCCGACACCCACCGCCTGGACCCGCTGGCGAACCTCGCTGTCACCCTCGAGGCGCACAGCGAGGCGATGCTGCTCATGCGCGAGCTCGCCGACGAGGTCTGCGAGGGGCGCTGGCTCGCCCTCGGTGGCGGCGGCTACGCCGTGATCGACGTGGTCCCGCGCTCCTGGGCCCAGCTGCTCGCCGTCGCGACCGGGGAGGCGGTGGACCCGGCGACGCCGCTGCCGGACGAGTTCATGGCGCTCGCTGCTGAAGCCCGCACCGCGCACGGCCTGTCCCCGGCACGGGGGATCACCGCCTTCGGCGAGGGCCGGCCCCTGGACGTGCGCGGCTGGGAGCTCGGCTTCGACCCCGAGGACCCGCTGGACCGCGCCATCCAGGCCGCCCGCCGCACCGCCTTCCCCGAGTGGGGACTGGACCCCTTCCTGGACTGAGGTCGGTGGAGCAGGCCCGTCGACGCCCGCCGACCTGCCACAATGACGGCGGGACCCTGGTCGCCGGGGTCCGTCCCGCAGATCCCCGGGAGAGCCATGACTGACCCTGCCGCCCCCGCGCTCGAGACCCCTGTTCTCGAACGCTTCGCCGAGCACCTCCACGACCTCGCTCTGCCGCTGCCGATCGAGGGCGCCCCGCAGGCCCGCGAGGAGGCCCGGGCCGCCCTCTCCCAGCTCGCCGACCATGTGGTTCCGCGCCTCGCCTCGCTCGATGCGCCGCTGCTGGTGGTGATCGGCGGCTCGACCGGCGCCGGGAAGTCGACCCTGGTCAACGCCCTGGTCGGCCATCCCGTCAGCCGCTCCGGCGCGATACGCCCCACCACACGCCGCCCGGTCCTGCTCCATCACAGCGCCGATGAGCCCTGGTTCACCGGGACCCGCATCCTGCCGGGCCTCGCCCGGGTCCGCGCCGGGCAGTCCGCGGACTCGGGAGCACCGGATTCTGAAGCGCCCGGCGCCGGCGACACGACCGGCGATATCGACCCCGCAACCTCCCTCGAGCTGCGCGCCGAGGACCGCATCCCGCAGGGGATCGCCCTGCTGGATGCCCCGGACATCGACTCCGTCGCCGCCGGGAACCGCGAGCTCGCCCGGCAGCTGCTGCGCGCTGCGGACCTGTGGCTCTTCGTCACCACCGCCAACCGCTACGCCGACGCGGTGCCGTGGGAGGTGCTGCGCTCCGCCGTCGAGCGGGACGTGCGCGTGGACGTCGTGATGAACCGGATCCCGCCCCGCGAGGGCGTGGCCGAGGAGCTCGCCGAGGACCTGCGCGGCATGCTCGAGCGCGCTGGGATCGGTGCCCGGCACCTCTTCCTCGTCCCCGAGACGGACATCGACGAGGACGGCATGCTCCCGCCCGACGCGGCCGAGGAGCTGCGCGCGCACCTCACCGCGCTCGCCGCCGACGCCGCCGGGCGCGGCCGCATCGCCCGACGCACCCTCGCCGGCGCCGTCGACGCGCTCGCCGTCTCCGCCACCCAGCTCGCCGAGCACGCGAGGG
>DAHVRS010000358.1 GCA_027322375.1 Brachybacterium sp.
GCGGCGTGCGGGAGTCGCCGATCGCGCGGATGATCGCGGCGAGATAGTTGAAGAACATCACCGCGCCCGCGCCGAGGAAGCTGACCCGTGCGAAGACCGTCGCCTCCGGGAGCAGCCCGGGCGGTGTGCGCAGGAGGGAGAGCATCGGCCCGGCCGCGAGCGCCCCGCCGACGGAGATGATCACGCTGATCGCGGCGGTGAGGAAAGTGCCGGTGGCCACGGAGCGCGAGACCCCGCGGGCATCGCCCGCGCCGAAGGCCTGCGCGGTGGGGACCGCGAAACCGGTGGTCACGCCGATCGCGAAGCCGAGCAGCAGGAACAGCAGACCGCCGGTCGCCCCGACGGAGGCGAGGGAGTTCACGCCGAGGTGCCGGCCGATCACGGCGGCGTCGGCGAACTGGTACAGCTGCTGGACGATGTTGCCGAGCAGCAGCGGCACGGCGAAGAGGAGGATCACGCGCCAGGGGGCGCCACGGGTGAGGACGACAGGCATGGGAAGAAGAGCAGCTTCGGTGAGGGGGCGGTCTTGGGGCCCGCAGTGGTGCGGGGCCGGCCCGTAGGAGTGCCGGGGCCGTCGGCGCATCGCGGGACGAACCGCGGCACGCCGCAGGGGTCCGCGACGATGCCTGAGAGGAATCCTCCTCCGTTGCGGCCGGGATGGGAAGAGGATGCGACGAGCGCCGCGTGTGAGGTGAGCGGTACGCGGGGCCGACTGGGCGCGCCTCTCGTCAGTTCATCGCGATCACGGAGACGACGGTGGTCAGCAGCGAGATGCCGCCGAGCAGCGCGCCCGCCAGCGCCGGGAGCATCCGCGGTGCACGGCCCGAGTCGTAGTGGCCCACGCCGAGCACGCCGCAGACGATCGCGACGAGGGCCAGCGGCACCGACACGATGTCGCCGACGACGGGGACCAGAGCGCACAGCAGCGACAGCGCGCCGACGATGGCCGCGATGGAGCCCGCGCGTCTCGGTGCGGCGTGGTGCGCTGGGGGTTCGGCCATGAGGTCGCCTCCGGTGTGCGTGGACGCCTCACTGTAAGCGTTGGCCGTGGGCTCGGCAGGGTGGTGGGCGTTCGCGCGGGAACGCCTCGGCGGGGCGAGCCGTCCGTCGGAGGTTCAGTTTCCTCTGATACCGACCTCCGTATCCGGAGGGCGACGCCCCGCGCTCGGACGGGACGCCCGCGGCCGCGCACCTGCCGGTACAGTCCATGGCAGACACGGGGTGCCCCGACGAGGGCTGAGATCACACCCGGTGAACCTGATCGAGTTCGTACTCGCGGAGGGATGTCGTCGATGAGCTGTGTGCTGCTGTGCTGCACGCCGTCGTCCCATGTCCTGGTCCTCGCGGCGCAGGCCCCGCCTGCCGTCCTCGCGGAGGCGGCCTCGCCGCGTGCCCGGGCCCGTCGGCCTCGGCGGTCAGGTCCTCGTGTCCGTTCCCGCGGTGCTGCACCGGGCGCGGCACTGCTCCTCACGCGATGCGCTCCCACCCGCTGTGCGGCGGGCGCGCTCGCCTGCTCGAAAGGACCGTCTGACCCATGGCCTCACCGACCCTCGATCCCGCCTCCCGCACCGTCCCCGCGCTCGCCGAGCAGGTCGTGCTCGTCACCGGGGGCGCTCGCGGCCTGGGCCGCGCGCTCACCGAGGCCTTCCTGCGCGAAGGTGCCCAGGTCGTCATCAACCATCTCACCAGCGAGGATGCTGCCCGCGAGCTCGCCGGCCGTCACCCGGACCGGGCGCTCGCCGTGCGCGGGGACGTCCGCGACCGGGACCAGGTCGAGGCCCTGTTCGAGCGGGCCGAGGCCGAGTTCGGCGCTCCCGTCGGCACCGTCGTGAACAACGCCCTGACCGGTTTCTCCTTCGACGGGGACGCCCGAGCCAAGGCGCACGAGATCGGTTACGACGCCTTCTCCGCACAGTTCTCCGGCGCCGTGCAGGGCGCACTGCACACGATCCAGGCCGCGCTGCCCGGCTTCGCGCGGGCGGGGTCGGGGCGCGTGGTCAACATCGGCACCAACCTGTTCCAGGACCCGGTGGTCCCGTACCACGACTACACCGCGGCGAAGGCCGCGCTGCTGTCGCTGACCCGCACCGTCTCCGCCGATCTCGGCCCGCGGGGCGTCACCGTGAACATGGTCAGCGGCGGTCTGCTGCGCACCACCGATGCGAGCTCCGCGACCCCCGAGGCGGTCTTCGACGCGATCGCCGCGAGCACCCCGCTGCAGTCGGTGACCACGCCCGCCGAGTTCGCCGACGCCGTGCTGTTCTTCGCCTCGCCGTGGTCGCGGGCGATCACCGGGCAGAACCTCGTCGTCGACGGCGGGCTGGTGAAGGATTGATGCCGCTCGCCGCCAGGTGCGGCTGAACCTGTTCGCGCACGCGGTCGGTCACCATGGCGCGGCCTGGCGGGCGCCCGGTTCCGCGGTGTCGCGTCTGGGCGACATCACCTACTGGGAGGAGCTCGCGCAGATCGCCGAGCGCGGCCGGCTCGATGCGATCTTCCTCGCCGATGGCCAGTCGCTCGCCCCCGCCAGGGCCGAGCACGGGCCGACGTGGTTCCTCGAGCCGATCACGGTGCTCACGGCGCTGGCCCGTGCCACCGAACGGATCGGTCTGGTCACCACGGTCTCGAGCACCTTCTGGGATCCGTTCCATGCGGCTCGTCTGCTTGCGAGCCTCGATCACCTCTCCCAGGGCCGGGCCGGGATCAACGTGGTCACCTCGATGACCGACGACGAGGCCCGCAACCACGGCATGCCGGAGCTGCCGGGCCACGAGCGGCGCTACGCGACTGCGGGGGAGTTCATCGAGGTGCTCCAAGGCCTGTGGGGCTCCTGGCCCACCGAGAGCATCCTGGCCGATCCGGAGGGGGTGTACGTCGACCCGTCCCTCTTGCGGCAGCCGCAGCACCACGGGCAGGCCTTCCAGGTCGCCGGGCCGCTGAACGTGCCGACGCCACCGCAGGGCCGCCCGGTCCTGTTCCAGGCCGGGGCCTCCGAGCCGGGCCGCGACCTCGCCGCCCGGTATGCCGAGGGGATCTACGCGGTGGCCTGGGATCTCGAGTCCGCGCACGCCTACCGCTCGGACATCCGCGCCCGGGCCGCCGCGCTGGGCCGCGACCCGGAGTCGATCGCGGTGATGCCGGGGCTGGTCGTCCACGTCGCCGCGACGGAGGCGGATGCCCGACGGGTGCGCGCCGACCTCGATTCCCGCCTGCCGGTCGCGGACTCCCTGCGCCAGCACTCCTTCTTCATCGGCCAGGACGCCACGGACTGGGAGCTCGATGCGCCCGTGCCGCCGCTGCCGCCGCTGGAGGAGTTCACCGGCCCGAAGGGGCGCTACGCCACCGTGCTGCGCATCATCGACTCCGCCCGGCCCACCGTGCGCGAACTGCTGGGACTGCTCGCCGCCGGCGGCGGCCACGCGACCGTCATCGGCACGCCGGAGTCCGTGGCCGACGAGATCGAGCGCTGGGTCGACGCGGGCGCGGCCGACGGCTTCAACCTCATGCCGCCCACCCTCCCCGGCGGGATCACGGATTTCGTCGACCAAGTCGTCCCCCTGCTGCAGCGACGGGGCCGGTTCCGCCGCGAGTACGAAGGGACCACGTTGCGGGAGCATCTGGGGCTGCCCGAGGTTGAGCCAGCGACTTCTCCGTGATGAGGTCGACCGGTGCGGCGGTCCTCTCGATCTCGAGGGAACGCCCCATTGCCCCTGCCTCCCCCGCCACGCATCATGGCCGGATGCCGCATCCGTCATCCCTCGAGCCCGCCACGCTGCACGAGCTCGCGCTCGAGCGAGCCCTCGAGCTGCCCGCTGCGACGCTCGAGAAGCCCTTCGGGCCCGAGTACGAGGTGGTGAAGGTGCTCGGGAAGATGTTCCTGATGGCCACCGTGCTGCGCGGCGTGCCGATCGTGGTGCTCAAGGCCAATCCGCGCGATGCGGAGATGCTGCGCGAGACCGTCCGCGGGATCAGCCGGGGCTACCACATGAACAAGCGCCACTGGATCACGCTCGAGGCGGCGGGGGATGTCGACGAGCCGCTGCTGAACGATCTCGTGACCGACTCCTACAGGCTCGTCGTCGCGACGCTTCCCCGTCGGGCGCGCCCGATCGACCCGGAGACCTTCGAAGCCCGGGGGTGAGGGCGATTCGCCGAGGCGGGGTCAGCCCCACGCAGCCCGTCCCGCAGCGACCCGCGGCGCGGACGCCGCGCCCCGCCCGGCCCGGTGCAGAACGACGGGTCGCTCGCCCTCACCCCGCCGGCAGCACCACCCGTGCCCGCACCGGCAGGTGATCGCTCGGGAACACCCCTCCAGGACGGGAGTCGTCGATCCTCACCTCGAGCACCCGCACGCCCTGGCTCACCAGGATCCAGTCGATGCGGAACTCGGACTCCTCGACCTCACCGAAGTGGGGGAAGGTGCTCCATGCGGGGCTGAGCTGCTGCTCGGCCGCGAGCCAGGAGTCCTGCAGCCCGAACTCGTCGACCAGCACCGTGTAGGCGGGGGAGGCGCCGGCCACCGAGTTGAAGTCACCGGTGGCGATGGTGGGGAGGCCGTGGAGATGGAACTGCCGCAGATGATCGGCGATCAGCTGTGCGCCCTTCTGCTTGGCCTGGGTGATCACGTGATCGAGGTGGGTGTTCAGGTGCACCAGCTCCTGCCCGCTCGCCAGGTCGCGGAACCGTGCCCAGACGGCGGTGCGCGGGCCGGCGTTCCCCCAGGTGGTCGAGCCGATCTCGCGGGGGCGGTCCGAGAGCCAGAACTGGTTCCAGGTGAGCAGCTCGAGCCGTCCCGTGTCGTAGAAGATCGGATTGATCAGCCCCTCGCCGCCGCCGCGGGTCCCCACCCCCACGCTGCGGTATGCGGTACCGAGCCCGGCCTCGATCGGGCCGTAGGTCCAGCCCTGCATCTCCTGCAGCCCCAGCAGGTGCGGACGCTCCGCGGCGAGGAGCGCCTCGATCGCGGGGGCGCGACGGGGCCAGTGCCCCGGGTCCTCCGCCGTGGTCGTGTCGGTCTGGAAGAGCGCGTTGAAGCTCATCACCCGCAGCGCAGCGGCATCGGCCGACGGGTCGGCGGGGGCGGTCGGGATCGGCACGATCATCGGGACTCCTGGGACGACGGACGGGCAGGACAAGGGGCGGGCAGGGTGCGGGAACGCGGGATGTCAGGGCCGACGGCTCCGCCGGTCACCAGTACCGCTCGAGAGCCTCCTCGACGGAGGTGAGCGCGGCGAGGGAGCGGTCGTGATGGCGCACCACGATGCCGCTGGCGAGGCAGTCGGCCAAGTACATCTCGGGCAGGCGACTGGTGAGGGTGCCGGTGCGCATCGGGGTGCGGTCCTGGACGGCGAGCAGCACGTGATCGGCGGCGTCGGCGGCAGGGGAGCGCGGCAGCCGGGTGATCAGCACCGTGGTGCAGCCCCGCCGCGAGGCCTCGGCCAGCTGCGGGACGGACTCGCTCTCGGTCCCGGTCTCCGAGACCACGATCAGCACGTCACCGGGCCGTGAGGCGGCCAGCCCTATCACCGCCGAGGGCGGGTCGTGGAAGCTGGTCGAGGGGACGGAGAGGCTGCGCAGCTTGTGCTCGAGGGAGATCGCGACCGCATGGGCGGAGCCTGCGCCGGTGGTGTAGACGTGGCCGGCCTCGCCCATCGCCTGGACGACCCGGGAGAACGTCTCCGGATCCAACAGGCGGGCGGTCTCCTCGATCGACCGCGCCCCGAGCACGGCCAGGCTGCCGACCAGATCCGGCAGCGGCGTCTGCGCCGTGATGTCGCCGGTGACCCGCAGCGCCGAGCCCGCGCCGCTGCGCTGCTCCGCCGCGAGCACCAGCTCCGTGCGCAGGAGCGAGAACTTCTCGATGCCCAGCGAGCGGCACAGCCGCGTCACCGAGGCCGCGGAGGTGCCGGCGAGCGCGGCGTACTCCGTGATCGTCATCCGCCCCACCTCCGCCGGCGCCTCGAGGGCGGCACGTGCCAGGAGCTGCTGCTGGGGCGGGAGCGCGGGCAGAGCGGTGCGCAGCATGGGCAGGATCGGGAGCCGCTCGGTCTGCTCGTGCACTTCCGAGGTCATGGGATGAGCCTTCCTGTCACTCAGCGCAGGGCGCCGGCGGTGAGCCCGGACTGCACCTGCCGTTGGAACACGATATAGACCACCAGCACCGGCACCATCGAGATGATCAGGCCGGCGAAGAGCTGCGCGATCGAGGTCGGGGAGGTCTCGTAGTTCTCGCCCAGGGCGAGGGCCACCAGCCCCTGGCTGAGCACGAAGTTCGAGCGCTCCTGATCCTGCTGCGGGTTCAGCACCTGCGGCAGCAGGAACTGGTTCCACTGGCCCAGGAAGTTGAACACCCCGATGGAGATCAGCCCGGGCCTGGCCAGCGGCAGCATGATCCGGAAGAACACTCCGAAGTGCCCGGCGCCGTCGAGGAACGCCGCCTCGGACAGCTCCTCGGGCAGGGTGCGGAAGAACGCGGTGAGGAAGAAGATCGAGAACGGCAGCGAGAACGCGGCGTAGACCAGGATCAGCCCCATCGGAGTGGCGAACAGCCCCAGCGCCTGCACGATCCGCACCAGCGGCACGATCGCGAGGAACACCGGGAAGGTCATCCCCGCCAGGTACAGCCAGTACAGCGCCCGGCTGCCCGGGAACGGATAGCGCGCCATCACGTAGGCGGTCATCACCGACAGCAGC
>DAHVRS010000436.1 GCA_027322375.1 Brachybacterium sp.
TACCCCACCGAATACGCCGGCAGCACCCTGCGCGAGAACCTGGGCCTCCCACCCCGCTGACCCCGCGCGCCGGGCGGGCCAGGCCAGGCCCTCGCAGACCGCCCGCCCGCCACGTGCCGGGCGCTGGCCGCCGGGCCGGCAGGCCAGCCAGATTTGTCGCGCTACGACCGATGCCAGCCGCCGCATCGGTCCTAGCGCAACATTTCTCGCCCACTCCCCGCGCCACGTCTCGTTTACTCCGCCTCTCCCTGCGGCGCCAACGACACGTCTTGTCGCCTCACGACCGATGCCGGCCACCCCATCGGTCGTGAGACGACAAAAGTCGCTCTCATGCCCCGCCACTCTCCGCGACCTGATCGCCTCGCGCGAAGTCATAAGCCGGGCTTGCCACTGGCCGTCTACGATGGCTCGTATGGATCCCCGCAGGCTTCTCATCTTCCGCACGGTGGTGCGCAACGGCTCGATCGGCGCTGGCGCCCGCGAGCTGGGCTGGACCCAGCCCGCCGTGTCGCAGCACCTCGCCGCGCTCGAGAAGGAGGTGGGCACGCAGCTGCTGCTGCGCTCCTCCGCGGGGATCACCCCCACGGAGGCGGGGGCACGGCTCGCCCTGCACGCTGAGGCGATCGCGGCGCAGCTGCATGCGGCGGAGGAGGAGCTCGCGGACATCACGGCGCTGCGTCGGGGGACGGTGCGCTTCGGCACCTTCCCGTCGGCCGCAGCGGTGCTGCTGCCGCCGGTGCTGGCGCGACTGTCCGAGACGGCGCCCGATCTGGACGTGACCTTCGAGGAGCTCGAGCCGCCGGACGCGGTGCCGGCCGTGCGCGAGGGCGACCTCGATCTCGCGCTCGTGTTCCGCTACCCGTGCAGCGACATCGGCGACGAGGGCACGCTCGAGTGGAGCCCGCTGATGGAGGACCGGGTGATGGTGGTGCTGCCGAAGGACCACCCCCGTGCGGAGGATCCCGAGCTCACCCTGGGCGATCTCACCGAGGAGCCGTGGATCGCGGGCTGCGAGCGCTGCCGGGCGAACCTGCTCTCGAGCGCGCGCCGTGCCGGATTCACGCCGAAGGTGCGCCACTCGACCGACGACTCGATCGTGGTGCAGCGCCTGATCACGCACGGCGGCGGCGTCGCGCTCATGCCGGAGACGGCCCTCGAGGCGGCCCCGCCCACGGACGACCTGGTGGTGCGCCACCTGCCCGACCTCGACGACCGCATGATCGGCCTGATCAACCGCCGCGGGGCCCTGTCGATCCCGGCGGTCGCCGCTCTGCGCGATGCCCTGGTCGCGGAGACGACCGGTCGCCTGGCCACGGCCGCGCTCATCTGATCTGCACAGATCTGACCTGATCCGGGCCTCCCCAGCGAATGCCCGTACCCTGGGGCGATGCCCGCGCACGACTCCGCCTCCGCCCCTGCCCGCCTCCCCGCCTCTGCCTGGCTGCGGCCGGGAGCGCTGCTGCTCGGGGGCGCGCTGCTGACGGTGCTGCTGGTCCTCGGCGACCAGATCATCGGCGCGGTCGCGGCAGGCGTGTTCGCCGTGTTCATGGCGTACTGGACGAGCCCGCTGCGCTCCGGCCCGCACACCTCGCTCGCCAGCGCACATGCGCAGGCCAGCCCCGGCACGACGATCCTGCTGTGGGCGCCGGGGAACCCCACCTCGGCCCGGATCCAGGCGGCGCTGCGCAGCCCGCGCGAGGACCTGGTGTGGGTGAACGTCTACCGCGACAGCGAGGCGATGGCGATCGTCGAGCAGCGCGGCGGGGCGCGTCAGCTGCCGCTCGCGATGCTGGGCGAGCGGATCGGGCATGTGGAGAACGCCGCCGACCTCTTCGCCTTCATGGAGCGGCACGGGCAGGGCGAGGACGGCTCCTCGACCGGCACGGCCAGCTGACCAGCCCCGCCCGTCCTCCGGCTCAGGCGCCGGGGATCTGCCCGATGACGACGGTCCACTCCTGCGCGGCGCGGTCCACGATCACGCGCTCGCGCTTGAACGGGTCGCCGTCGAGCTTCGCGAGCGCCTCATCGGCCGAGTCCGCGACCACGACGAGCAGCGCGGTCGAGCCGTCATCCAGCGGACCCGACAGCAGCAGCGTGCCCTCGCGGTGCAGCTCAGCGAGGTGCTCGCGGTGCTCGGGGCGGAAGGTCGCGACCCGCTGGGCGTCGTCGGTGTAGGTATAGGTGACGGCGAAGACGGCCATGGTTCTCCTCGATGAGCGGGGCCGACGGGCGCCGGCCGGGTATCACCGTCCATCCTGCCGCACCGCGGGTCACGGCCGACGGGACGTCCGGGCATCGCCCTCGCCCTCCCTGTTCCGCTTCTCCGGATTTCCGGATATTCTCGAATGGCCGACCGTTCTCGTCGTCGGCCCACGACCTCAGGAGGCGGACAATGGCCGAGCGATCAGAGCTGCTGCGTCGGCTCGAGGCGCTCGAGTCCCGTATCGCACGGCTGGAGGGGCACGGCGCTGGCACCGACGCCTCCCCCACCTCCTCGCCACGCACCCCGACACCTTCCACCACCCCGGAGGAGGACCCGTTCTGGGCCCTGACCGCGCTGAAGAAGCAGGTCCCAGCGCCAGGCGGAGTGGTCTTCGCTGGCAGCGTGGACGTCGGGGCGGGGCACCTGGAGTACCAGTGGGGCCGCCCCACCGGGCATCTGCTCGAGAACGACTGGGCCGAGCATGCCGACACGGTCGCGGCGCTCGGACACCCGTTGCGCCTGGCGATCCTGCGACGGCTCGTGGACGGTGAGCACACCGTCGCCCATCTGGTCGATGAGCTGGAGCTCGCCTCCACCGGCGTCGCCTACCACCATCTGTCCGCCCTGCAGACCGGCGGCTGGGTGACCTCTCCACGCCGCGGCAGCTGGGCGATCCCACCGAGCCGCGCGGTGCCGCTGCTCGCGATCATCACCGCTCTCGAGAAAGGATGAGCATGACCGACGCCCCCGAATCCCCGCCCCACCACAGTCCTGACCTCGGCCGGAAGCGTCCGAGCAGACGCACCGTCCTCACAGCCGCACTCCCCGCCGCAGCGGCCGTCGTGGGCCTCACCGCCCTGACCGCACCGCGCCCCGCCTCCCTCGGCGACCCGGCCGGGGATGCGCAGCTCGCCATGGCGCTCGCCCCTCACCTGCGCGGACATCGCCGAGTCGCCGCGGTCCTGGTCGAGGACGGGAAGCCCCGAATGGCCAGCTTCGGCGCTGGCGAGGGCACCGCGCTCGAGGACTCCGAGTTCGAGATCGGCTCGGTCTCGAAGACCTTTACCGGCGCGCTGCTGGCCCTCGCGGTCGAGCGCGGTGAGCTCGGACTCGAGACCACGGTCGCCGACGTCCTCGGGACCGAAGCCTCGGGCAGCGCGATCGCAGATGTCACCCTCGCGGAGCTCGCCACCCACACGTCCGGTCTGCCTCGGCTCGCGCCGAGCACCGTCGGCAGCAGTCTGGTCGCGTCATTCCTGCGGAAGGACCCCTATCGCGGCCGGGATGCACAGCAGGTGATCGCCGATGCCCTCTCCGTCACCCCGAGTGGCCGCGGCGAGCCGGCCTATTCGAATCTCGGCGTCGCCCTCCAGGGGCAGCTGCTGGCCCGGGCCGCAGGCACGGACTACGCCGCCCTGCTCACCGAGAGAGTGCTCGGCCCGCTCGGGATGACCTCGAGCTACGCGCCGGTCACGGCGGAGAACCTTCGAGACTCGGCTCGGCGCGGGCATGGCACGAACGGCCTCCCTCAGGCAGCGTGGACTCTCGCGGGCTCCGCGCCGGCCGGCGGGATCCGCTCCACCCCCGCGGACATGACCCGCTATCTCACTGGGATGATCGATGGCTCGGCACCGGGCACCACCGCGGCCACGGACGTGCTCGTCGAGGAGAGCGCGACGAGCGCCACCGCGATGAACTGGTTCCTCCAGGATTTCGGCTCCGGGCAACGGATCACCTGGCACAACGGCATGACCGGCGGGTATGCGTCGTTCGTCGGCTGGGATCCGGCCACGGGGCGGGGGCTCGCACTGCTCTCGGACACGGCCCGCTCATTGGATGAACTCGCCGTGGGCGTGCTCACCGGGGAGGTCGCGCTGTGACCGCAGTGATGTCCCTCCTGCCGCTGCTGGTCGTCGCCGTTCTCGGCATCGCTCTGGTGGTGGGCATCGTGCAGATCTGGATCCGTCACCAGCATCCGCAGCGCCTGGCGCTGCAGGCCGTCAGCGCCGCGACGCTGATGGGCCTGGTCGGGATCACGGGGATCGTCCCGGACTCACTGTGGTGGCTGACCTGGTCGCTCGCCCTCGCGGTCCTGCTCGGAATCGCCGTCGCCTCCCGGCGTCTGATCGTGACCCCACCGCCAGCGACTCCGAGTCCCCGCCAGGCGAAACTCCTGGCCCCGCCAGCGCGCAGCTCCGTGATCGGCGAGATCCTGTTCTGGCTGGCACTGGTGGTGCTGGCCCTCGTCGCGGGCTGACTGCGCAGCGGCCGACGGGCGGACGCCACCCGGGCGCCCACCCGTCGGATTGCCGCCTGCCGGATTGCGCCGAGTTCAGCCCCGGATCGGCAGCCAGTCCAGGACGTCCTGGATGCTCTCGTCCCAGAACTCCCAGGTGTGCGCGCCGGGGCGGAGACGCGAGGTGATCGGCACGCCCACGTCGCCCGCCGCAGCGAGGAAGGCCTCGTTCTGGTCGAGCAGCTGGTCCTCCGTGCCGCAGTCGAGGAAGAGCGCGGGCAGGGCGGCAGGGTCGGCAGCGCGGAGGCGTCCGATCAGGTCATCGTCCGTGCCGATGATGTCGCGCCCACCCCAGACCCGCTCGGCGAGGTGGCCAGTGTCCAGCTCGCGCGACAGGTTCACGGGGTCGACGGCACCGGAGAGCGCGGCTGCGGCGGCGAAGCGGTCGGGCCGGTTCAGGGCGAGCTTGAACGCGCCGAACCCGCCCATGGACAGGCCCGCGACGAAGGTGTCCTCGCGTGCGGTGGAGATGCGGAAGGTGCGCGCGACGATCTGCGGCAGCTCCTCGGCGATGAAGGTCCAGTACTTCTCGCCCACCGCCTCATCGGCGTAGAAGGAGCGGCGCACCTCGGGCATCACCACGGCGATGCCCTTCTCGGTCGCGTAGCGCTCGATCGAGGTGCGGCGCTCCCAGATGGTGCAGTCGTCGCTGAGGCCGTGCAGGAGGTACAGCACCGGCACGCCACGCTCATCGGCCGCGGTGTCCGCGGCCTCGACGCCTTCCATGCCGATCCCGGAGGCCGCCTGCGGCATCAGCACCACCATGGAGGTGCCCATGCCGAGGGACTCGGCGAAGAAGTCAGTGCGCAGTCGGATCGTTCGGGCTCCTTCATCGGGCCGCGGGCTGCTCCCATCGGCGTCGGCTCCATCCTGCCAGGCAGGAGCCCGACCACGCGGGAACCAGCCCCTGGCGGGCGCCCTGGCCACGCCTACGATGGCCGTATGACCTCGACTGCGCCGTCCCCCGCCCCCGCCTGGACCCGCGACGCGATCTGCTGGCAGGTGTACCCGCTGGGCTTCTGCGGCGCGCCCCGGCATCGCGAGGACCTCACCGGCGAGGGCTACGGCGGGGCCGACGGGGAGAACGTGGTGCACCGGCTGCGCCGCCTGACAGGCTGGCTCGACCACCTCGTGGCGCTCGGCGCGAACGTGCTGCTGCTGAACCCGATCTTCGACTCGGTCTCCCACGGCTACGACACTCTCGACCATCGCCGGATCGACCCGCGTCTGGGGGATGACGAGGACTTCGACGCGCTGGTCGCCGCGTGCCGGGAGCGCGGGATCCGCCTGATGCTCGACGGCGTGTTCAACCACGTCTCGCACCTGCATCCGATGGCGCGGCGCGCGCTCGCGGCCGGTCCCGGCACGGCCGACGGGGACCGTATCCGCTGGTCCGGGACGAGCCCGTACGGCTTCGAGGGCAATGAGGACCTGATCGAGCTGAACCTCGCCGACGCTGTGGTCCAGGACCGGATCGTGGAGGTCATGGGGCGATGGCTCGAGCGCGGCGCCGACGGCTGGCGCCTGGATGCGATGTACTCCGCGGGCCCCGAGGCGTGGGCGCCGATCCTCGAGCGGGTGCGGGCGGCGCATCCGGAGGCGTGGATCCTCGGCGAGGTGATCCACGGCGAGCACCCGCCGTTCCTCGACGCCTCCGGGGCGGATTCGCTGACCCAGTACGAGCTGTGGAAGGCGATCTGGTCCTCGCTCACGGAGCGGAACCTCTTCGAGCTCGCACATGCGCTGGGCCGCCACGAGGACTTCCTGTCCCGCTCTCGCGATGCAGGGCTCACCGGCCTCCCGCTCACCTTCGTGGGCAATCACGACACGACCCGCATCGCCTCGCAGCTGGCCGACGGCCGCGAGCTCGCCGCCGCGATCGCGCTGCTCGCCCTGTTGCCGGGGATCCCCGCGCTGTACGCCGGGGACGAGCTCGGCGCGATCGGTGTGAAGGAGGACCGCCCCGGCGGGGACGACGCGATCCGCCCCTGGTTCCCCGACTCCCCCGGTGCGCTCCTCGCCGCGCGCTCGGCGGCCGACGAGGAGGGCGCGGCGCCCCGCTCCCTGCGACTGCTCGCCCCTGCCGCGGCGGGGCGGATCCTCGAGGTGCACCGGCGCCTGCTCGCCCTGCGCCGGCGCGAGAGCTGGCTCGCCACCGCGCACGTGGCCGTGGACGAGGCGACGCTGACGAACACCTGGGCGCAGATCGTGCTCACCCCGTCGGCCGCTGATGGCGCTGCTGACATTGGGACTGCGGCCGACGACACTGCGGCCGACGGCGAGCGCCCTGCGCCGCTCACCCTCGTGCTGAACCTCGCCGACGAGGACGCGCCCGCACCGGGCGAAATCCTCGAGGCGGTCAGCGGCGCGGACATGCTCGACGCGGTCGGCGCCTCGGCCCCCGGCACGGTGCCCGCGCACGGCGTCGCGGTGGTGCGCTGAGCTCATGCTCGTGACCGCGGGGGCGTCCAGCGCCCGTCCGGCGAGCCGTCGTAGGCTCGTCCCATGAGCATCTCCCTCAAGCCCGCCGAGTCCGTGCAGACCGCCCCCGTCGTCGCCGCGGGGCTGATCGGCGGGTGGATC
>DAHVRS010000445.1 GCA_027322375.1 Brachybacterium sp.
AACTGGCTGGACCACATCTGGTGCTGGCCCACGCCTGCCACGTAGATCGACTCGGGCCCGGAGATCTCGCTGAGGCGCGAGATCACCTTCTGCGGGGCGGTGAAGCCGTCGGCCGTCTCCGTCCAGCCCAGCGGGTAGTTCTCCCGCAGCATGTCCAGGGTGCTCCACCAGGCGGCGTAGTCGCGCTCGTCGGAGGCCTCGAGGCGGCTGCGCAGCTCGGCGCTCAGCGCACGGGCGACATCCGCGGCCTGGCCCACGATCGGCACGTCCGCGACGAGGTTCTTCGAGATCTCGGCCGGGTCGATGTCGGCGTGGATGATCTTCGCGCCGGGGGCGAAGGAGTCCAGGCGGCCGGTGACGCGGTCGTCGAAGCGGGCGCCGATCGCGATGATCAGGTCCGAGCGCTGCAGCGCGGAGACCGCGGAGACGGTGCCGTGCATGCCGGGCATGCCCAGGTGGCTCGGGTGCGAGTCGGGCAGGGCGCCGCGGGCCATGAGCGTGGTGGTGAAGGGCACGCCGGAGACGTCCACGAGCTCGCGGACCTCCTCCGTGGCGTCGCCGCGCAGCACACCGCCGCCGAGCAGGAAGACGGGGCGCTTCGCCTCGAGCATGAGGGTCGCGGCCTCGCGGATCTGCTTGGCGTGGGGGCGCGCCTCGGGGCGGTAGCCGGGCAGGTCCATCTTCTCGGGCCACTCGAAGGTCGTCTGCGCCTGCTGGGCGTCCTTGGTGACGTCCACGAGGACCACGCCGGGCCGGCCGGTCGACGCGATGTGGAAGGCCTGCTTGATCACGCGCGGGATGTCATCCGCGCTCGAGACGAGGAAGTTGTGCTTGGTCACCGGCATCGTCATGCCGACGATGTCCGCCTCCTGGAAGGCATCGGTGCCGATGAAGTCGGAGCCGACCTGGCCGGTGATCGCGACCATCGGGATCGAGTCCATCTGGGCGTCCGCGATCGCGGTGATGAGGTTGGTGGCGCCCGGGCCGGAGGTCGCCAGGCACACGCCGACCTTGCCGGTGGCATGCGCGTAGCCGCTCGCGGCGTGGCCCGCGCCCTGCTCGTGGCGGACCAGCACGTGGCGCAGGCCCTCCGCATCCATGAGCGGGTCGTAGGTGGGCAGGATCGCACCGCCGGGGAGGCCGAAGACGACCTCTGCCCCGGCGTGCTTGAGGGACTCGACCAGCGCCTGTGCGCCAGTCATCTGCTGTCCGGTCATCGGAACTCCTTCGTCGTCTCGGATAGGGCCGGGCGGGGCACTCTCACTCCACATTCTCCCGCCGTGCGCTGGGGCACGAAAAAGCCCCTCCGCCTGGGGCTCGGGGAGGGGCGCGGATGACAGCTCGTAGGAACCGAGTGGCGTCAGCCGCGCTCGGGAACTACGAGAAGGATCGTGTGCATGCGCCCACCATAGGCCGCGGCACCCCGCCAGGGACCTCCGTCCGGATGCCGAGACCCGGCGGGCGGAGATCGTGAGAAAGCGGGGCGACAAAGGTCCTGCGCTGGGCGTTCAGGCCGCTCCTAGGGTAGTGCCGAGCCCCCGCCCTGGAGAGGACCCATCCATGACCACGCACGCCGCTGGCCGTTCACCACTCGCCCCCGCCGCCGGCACCACGCTGCCGCCCGGCGCCCGTCTCGTCGTCGTCGGCGGCGGGATGACCGCGCACCGCTTCGCCGCCCGCATGCAGTCCCAGGACCTGGACGGGGACTGGACCCTCACCGTGATCGGCGAGGAGGACGAGAAGCCCTACGACCACGTGCACCTCTCGGACTGGTTCGGCCACCGCCGCGCCGCGATGCTGCACCTGGACACCGGCGTGTGGGAGGACCCGCGGATCACGCTCGTCACCGGCGACGCCGCGATGGCGATCGACCGCGCGGCGCGCACCGTCACCTGCGCCTCGGGCACCGTGCACGAGTACGACCGGCTCGTGCTCGCCACCGGCTCCTGGCCGTGGGCGCCGCGCGCCGACGGCGGGGACCTGCCCGGTACCTTCTCCTACCGGACCGTGCACGACGTCGAGCGCCTCGCCGCCTGGGTCGCGGCCCGGCAGGCCGCGCTCGGACGCGAGGTCCGCGGCGTGGTCGTCGGCGGCGGCGTGCTGGGCCTCGAGGCAGCGGCCGCGCTGCAGGGCCTCGGCGCGCACGCGAGCGTGGTGGAGTTCGCGGACCGGCTCATGGCCGTTCAGCTCGATGACGGCGGCGGCGAGATGCTGCGCCTGCTCATCCAGGACAAGGGCATCGCCGTGCGCACCGGCGTGGGCGCGAGCGCCTTCCGTCCCGGGCCCGACGGCGCGCTCGGCACCGCCGTCCTCACCGACGGCAGCGAGCTGCCGGCCGACGTGGTCATCTTCTCCACCGGCATCCGGCCCCGCGACCGGCTGGGCCGCGAGGCGGGTCTGGCCGTCGGCGAGCGCGGCGGGATCGTGGTGGGTGAGAGCTGCCAGACCTCTGACCCGGACATCTGGGCGATCGGCGAGTGCGCCTCCTTCGAGGGGGTGTGCCCGGGTCTCATCGCGCCCGGCAAC
>DAHVRS010000450.1 GCA_027322375.1 Brachybacterium sp.
GGACGTGGACGTGCTCGCCGCCGCGATGGAGGACGACGCACCGCTGGAGGCGCCGCGGCGCGAGATCATCGCCGTCACATCGATCCGCTGGCGCGGCCAGCCCGCGATCCCGGCATCCCGCGCGCAGGACGCCTCCGACATCGCCACCGCGCTGCAGGATCGCATCCAGGTGGTGCCCGCCTCCGGCTACAACGTCATCTCCGACAAGGTCAACGTCCCCATCCGCCTCTCCAACCGGCTGGACACCCCGATCACGGTGCAGGTCGCGGTCACCTCCGATACCCCGCTGGTGCGGATCGGAGAGCCGCAGGTGGTGAAGGTCCCTGCCCGCGGGCAGGTCGACGCGGCCGTGGATGTGGAGGCGGTCGCCAATGGCACCGTCACCCTCACCACGACCGTCACCACCGAGGACGGCCGGCCGCTCACCGAGCCGGTGGATGTGCCTCTGACGGTGAACCCGTCGTGGGAGAACTGGACCACCCTCATGCTCGTCATCGCAATGGGTCTGCTGGTCGTCGTGGGCGTCCTGCGGGCGCGCCGCACCGGCTCCTCGACCCGCGCACCGGCCGTGCATGGCCCCGAGGATCCCGAGGAGCTCTCCCTCACGGGCCGCTCCACCCCGGACACGCATCCCGCCGAGCGAGCCTGGCTCGAGCGCGCAGGCCACAGCACTGCGCAGTCTCCAGGCAGTCCCGGTCCTCCTCCGCGGAACGAGAAGCCCCCGACCCCCGACACGACCGAGGACGACCCCGCATGAGCGCGACCCGCCGGGTCCATCACGTCCCCCGCCACCGCCGCCACGGCACCCCCTCCAGCCGCTCGAAGCTGCTGCAGGCCAGTGTGGTGATGGCGGCCGGCTCGATGATCTCCCGCCTGCTGGGCTTCGTGCGGAACTTCCTGTTCGGCGCGATCCTGGGCGGTTCGATGTCCGCGGCCGCGAACGCGTTCAGTGCCGCGAACACGCTGCCGAACACGATCTGGCTGCTCGTGGGCGGCGGCACCCTCAACGCGATCCTGGTCCCCGCGATCGTGCGGGCCGTGAAGCGGCCGGACCGCGGCAGCGACTACGTCTCGCGCCTGATGACGCTGGTCGCGGCGGTCTCCCTGGGCATCACCCTGGTGTGTCTCCTCGCGGTACCCCTCCTGCTGACCCTCACCAGCGGTGTCCTCGGCCCGGCGACCTACGCCCTCGCCGTCCAGATGGGCTACTGGATGATGCCGCAGATCTTCTTCTCGGCGCTGTACGTGATGTGCGGGCAGCTGCTGAACGCGCACGACTCCTTCGGCCCGTACCAGTGGGCGCCGGTCGTGAACAACCTCGTGGGCATCCTCGGTGCGGCCCTGTTCCTGGGGCTGTGGGGCGCAGTGGGCGACCCCTCGGTGTGGTCGCTGGACATGATCATCGCGATCGCGCTGATCAACGTGGGCGGCTCTGCCGCGCAGGTGCTGTTCCTGTTCTGGTACGTGAAGAAGCTGGACCTGCGGCTGCGCCCGAAGTGGGGGCTGCGCGGCCTGGGCCTGGGGAAGCTGAGCCGGATCGGCCTGTGGTCGCTGGCGATGCTGGGCCTGGGGCAGCTGGGCATCTGGGCGTCCCGCTGGGCGACCGGCGGTGCGGTGCGGATGACCGAGCACTACCAGGACCAGCCCGACCTCGCCGCCCGCTATCCCGCGCTGCTGTCGATGGAGTGGGCCTATCTCGCGTTCATGATCCCGCAGGGCATCATCGCGGTCACCCTGGTCACCGCCGCGTTCCCGACGATCTCGCGCCACGCCGCGGAGGACGATCACGCCGGGGCGCTGGCCCGCTACAGCGAGACCAACCGGATGCTCGCGGTGCCGATGGTGCTGTGCACGACCGTGTTCGTGGCGCTGTCCGGCCCGATCATGTGGGTGATCGGTGGCGGCACCGGCGAGGTGGGGGCGCGCGCGAACGGCACCGTGCTCGTCGCCTACATGCTGGGGCTCGTCCCCTTCGCCTCCCTCTATCTCATCAAGCGGGTGTTCTACGCCTACGAGGACGCCCGCACCCCCTTCATGAACCAGATCCCGATCGCGGTGGTGACCGTCGCCTCGGTCCCGGTGATCCTCACGCTCGTGGACCCGATGTACGCCGCGGTCAGCGCCGCCGGCGCCACGAGCCTCGGCAACCTCGCCGCCTGGGCGATGGGCATGTGGCAGCTGCGCCGCCTCGCCGCCCGCACCGGGACGCCCGCGCCGAGCTTCGCCGTCGGCCTCGCGCTCGCGCTCCAGCTGGGCGTCGCCGCGCTGGTCAGCTGGGCGCTCGGGACCGGGATGGTGATGCTCGCGGGCGATCTGATGTGGAGCCACCGCGCGATGGCGGTGATCCTCGGCGGCATCATCGGCGCGGTGATGACCGCTGTGTTCATCGCGGTCGCGTGTCTGCTGGGTGTTCCCGAGGTGCGCCAGCTGATCGCCGCCGCGCGCCGGTTCACCGGGCGCTTCACACGCCGCCGACGGGCGGTCACCTCGTAGCATGGTCGGGCACGCGGGGGTGGACCCCTCGCCGGAGACGATGAAGGACGGTCCGTGAACACGAACCCTGAGCAGGACGCACTGCGGTCCCGGTGGACCCTCGAGGGGCGCATCCCGCTGTCCGGCGTGGCCGAGGGGGCGGTCTGGCGCCGCGCCCGGTCCGTGGAGACCGGCGAGCAGGTCGTGCTGTTCATCGTGCGCGGGGAGACCGCACTCGAAGCGGCCGACGCGGTGCGCCGCGCCTACCTCGTGGAGGATCCGCACCTGGTGCCGGTGCAGGACATCGTCGTGTTCGACGATCCGCGGGAGACGGACGGCCCTTCTGCCGACGGGGAGGAAACCGGGCCGATCACGGTCGTCGAGTACCCGATGCCGACGGCGCCGCCGCTCGCCGCGCTCCTCGCGAAAGGCCCCCTGCACCCGGAGACCGCTCGCGCCGTGATCGGCGAGGCCGCGACCGGGCTCGAGACCGCGCGTCGCCGCGGCGTGCGCCACCAGTTCGTGGATTCCAACCGCGTCTTCGTCGACACCCGCAGCGGCGCGGTGACCGTGCTGGGCGTCGGGGTGGAGGCGGCGACCCATTCGGGCCTGGACCGCTCCCGCGAGACCGCCTCCTTCCAGGACACGGCCGCACTGGTCGCCCTGCTGTACCGGGCGCTGACCGGCCGCAGCCCGCAGCACGACGAGACCGGAACCGTGCCCCGCCCCTCCGCCGTGGTCGACGCCGAGATCCCGCAGGACCTCGACCTGCTGTGCGATCTCGTGCTGAACGAGTCCGAGGAGGTGATCCCCGAGACCACGCGCGCGCTGATCGAAGCGCTGGAGCCCTGGCAGTCGATCCCGGTGACCCTCGAGGCCTACCGCCGCGGCAGCGCCGCCCCCGCCGCCGCTGCCGCGCCCGCCGCGACGCCCGCGCCGAGAGCTGGCGAGGCCGGCTCCACCGCGGTGGATGACGCGGAGACCGTCGTGCGTCCGGCACCGCAGACCAGCGCTCGCGCGAGCGAGAGCGAGCCCGAGGGCGATGTCGCGGACACGATCGCGCGTCCGGCGGCCTCGCTGACGGGCGCGGCGGGGGCCGCAGGAGTGGTCGGTGCGGCGGGTGCGGTCGGTGCGGCGGGTGCGGTCGGTGCGGCCGGGATCGTCGCCTCGACCAGCAGCGACGATCCCGCGCAGTCGTCGTCTGCGCAGCCCTCGGCAGAGCAGCCCGCGGACCAGCCGTCGTCCGCCCAGACCCCGGCAGGCCGGTCCGTGTCGGGCCCCGAGACGCCCGGTCCGGCCGTCTCCGATGCAGCAGCCCCGGCCCCTGCGCAGGCGCCCGATGAGGTCGAGGTCGAGGCGCAGGCGGAGGCCGCAGCGCGCGCCGAGGAGGAGCGCACCGCTGGGGCGCGCGAGGAGGCCGAGGCGGCCCGTCGCACCTCGGCAGAGGCGCGCACCCTCGTCGACGACCTGCAGCTGACCC
>DAHVRS010000457.1 GCA_027322375.1 Brachybacterium sp.
GGGTCAGCCTCGAGGTCTCGCCCGGCGAGATCCTCGCTGTGGTCGGGGAGTCCGGCTCCGGGAAGACCACGATCGGCCGCACGATCGCTGGTCTCGAGAAGGTCAGCGACGGCAGCCTCACCGTGCTCGGGCACGAGATGCGCGGCATGAAGGAGAGGACCTTCCGGCCCCTGCGTAGCCGGATCGGTGTGGTCTTCCAGGACCCCGCCACGTCCTTCAACCCGCACCTCACCATCGAGCAGTGCATCGCCGAGCCGCTCGTCGTCCATGAGCCGGCGCTCGAGGGCGCCGAGCGCAGCCGGCGCGTGCGCGAGCTGCTTGAGGCGGTCGAGCTGCCCGGCCGCTATGCGGGCCGCTACCCGCACGAGCTCTCCGGCGGGCAGCGCCAGCGCGTCTCTCTCGCCCGCGCGCTGGTGCTGGATCCCGAGCTGCTCATCGCTGATGAGCCGACCAGCGCGCTGGACGTGTCCGTGCAGGCCACCGTGCTCGAGCTGTTCCGCTCCCTGCAGCAGCGCCTCGGCTTCGCCGCCCTGTTCATCAGCCATGACCTTGCCGTCGTCGACTCCCTCGCCCACCGCATCGGCGTGCTCTATCGCGGCGAGCTCGTCGAGGAGGGCGTGGGACCGGACGTGCTGCAGCGGCCGCAGCACGAGTACACGAGAAAGCTCATCGCCTCCCTGCCGGTCCCTGATCCCGTCGAGCAGGCACGGCGCCGGGAGGCGCGGTGAGTGACGGCATCATCCGTGATCGGCTCCGGTGTCGCGAGGACGGGACGTTCACGATCGTCCAGTTCAACGACACCCAGGACGGGGCGCGAGCGGACCGGCGCACCATCGCGCTGCAGGAGGCGGTGCTGGACGAGGTCCGTCCGGATCTCGCGCTCATCAACGGGGACGTCATCGACGGCTCGCCCACGAGCGCGCTCGAGGCGAAGCAGGCGCTGAACAATGTGGTGCTGCCGATGGAGGACCGCTCGATCCCGTGGACGCTCACCTTCGGCAATCACGACGAGGATTCCAGCGCCGTGACCGGCATGGACGAGGCGGCGTATGTGGACTTCGTGCGCCAGTACCGCCACAACCTCACCACGCACGGCGCCACCGGGATCACCGGCACCGGCAACCAGGTCCTCACTGTGCGATCACGCGGCGGCGAGCGCGATGCCTTCGCGGTGTGGCTGCTGGACTCCGGACGGGGCGCGCTGAGTCGCGCTGCTCAGCGCAGCAGAGAGAGGACCAGGAGCACCAGCCCGACGGGCAGCACCACGAGGACGCCGCCGAGCGTGAGCACGAGGGCGAGGACGAGGTTCGGCTGCATCGTCGAGCGCGGCACCGGCTCGGCGGGCGGCGGTGCGAACGGGGCCTCTGGATCATCCATCGTCAGGGCGCTTCCGGCAGGGCCTCGAGCACGGCCTCGCCGTACTCGGCGAGCTTCTTCGCCCCCACGCCGCTGACCGTCCCGAGCTGCTGCATGGACGTCGGCGCGGTCTCCACGATCCCCACCAGGGTCGCGTCGGAGAACACCATGTACGGCGGGATCTGCTTCTCCTTCGCGACCGAGGTGCGCCAGGCACGCAGCGCCTCGAAGCGCTCCCGCTGTACCGGCTCGAGGGTCTCCGCGGCGCGGGAGGCGCCGGAGGCGCTGCGGCCCGTGCGGCGGGCGGCACGCTGAGGGCTGCGGTCCAGGGCGAGCTCGATCGTCTCCTCGCCGCGCAGCACCGGCCCAGAGCGCTCGCCGGGGACGAGCACGCCGAAGTCGCCGACCGCCTCGAGCACCCCGCGGGCCAGCAGCTGCCGGATCGCGGTGCGCCACTGCTTCTCGGAGAGCTCCTCGCCGATCCCCCACACGCTCAGCTCGTGGTGGCGGGAGGTCAGGGAGCGCTCGCTCTCCCTCCCCAGCAGCACATCGATCACCTGGCCGGCGCCGAAGCGCTGCCCCCGCTCGCGGTCCAGACGGATCACCGCGGAGAGCAGCTTTTGCGCCGCGACCGTCGCATCCCAGGTCTGCGGCGGGGCGAGGCAGGTGTCGCAGTTCCCGCAGGGGGAGGAGTCCTGCCCGAAGTAGCGCAGCAGCTGGACGCGCCGGCACGAGACCGTCTCGCACAGGGCGAGCATCGCGTCCAGATGGGCGCGGGAGCTGCGCTTGTACTGCTCGGAACCCTCCCCGGACTCGATGAACTTCCGCTGGCTGACCACATCGCCGAGTCCGTAGGCCATCCACGCTGTGGACGGCAGCCCGTCACGGCCCGCACGGCCCGTCTCCTGGTAGTAGCCCTCGATGGACTTGGGCAGGTCGAGATGCGCCACGAAGCGCACGTCGGGTTTGTCGATCCCCATCCCGAAGGCGATGGTCGCGACCATGATCAGCCCGTCGGCGCGGAGGAACCGCTCCTGATGGTCCTGGCGCACCTCGGGCGGGAGCCCCGCGTGATAGGGGAGGGCGGGGATGCCGCGGTCGGCGAGCCACTGCGCGGTGGTCTCCACCGACTTTCGCGAGAGGCAGTAGACGATGCCGGAATCGCCCTCGTGCTCGGCCGCGATCAGCCGCAGCAGCTGCTCCCGCGGGGAGGCCTTCGGCTCGATGCGGTACTGGATGTTCGGGCGGTCGAAGCTCGCCACGAAGTGCCGTGCCTGCTCGAGACGGAGCCGCTCGGTGAGCTCGCGGTGCGTCTGCTCGGTCGCGGTGGCGGTGAGCGCGATCCGGGGCACGCCCGGGAAGGCGTCGGCGAGCATCGACAGCCCCAGATAGTCGGGGCGGAAGTCATGACCCCACTGGGAGACGCAGTGCGCCTCGTCGATCGCGATGAGCGCGAGCTGGGCCCGCTGCAGCAGCTGCACCGTGCGCGGCAGCACGAGCCGCTCCGGCGCCATGTACAGCAGATCCAGCTCCCCGGCGAGCAGCTGCTGCTCGACCGCCTGCGCCTCATGCAGATCGAGGGTCGAGTTCAGGTACGCGGCGCGCAGACCCACCGCCTCGAGCGCGGCGACCTGGTCCGCCATCAGCGCGATCAGCGGGGAGACGACGATCCCCGTCCCCTCGCGCAGCAGCGCCGGGATCTGGTAGCACAGCGACTTGCCGCCGCCGGTGGGCATGAGCACCACCGCGTCGCCGCCGGAGGCGACCTGCTCGATGATCGCGGCCTGGTCCCCGCGGAAGGCGTCATAGCCGAAGACCCGCGAGAGGATCGCGAGCGCCTCCTGCGAGCGGTCCTGTGATGCTCCCGTCGCTGCGCCGTCGACGGTGGGGACGGGGGCGGAGGCGGGCGGCATGCTCATGCCCGCCACTCTAGGCCGCGGCAGCGACGCCCTGCGAGCGCGCGCACGGGGGTGTGGACGGGCTGCTCATTCGTCCTTCGCCCACACCCCGGTGTCCACCGGCGGGCCGATCACGAGGGCGGCCATCACCCCGAGAGCGGCGAGCCCGAGCGGCAGCAGCATCGCATCGGCCATCGCGGCGGAGTACGGGGCGTGCAGCAGCGCAGGCAGCGTGCCGGTGCGGACCCCGTCGGGCGCCCCGGCGGGCGCCGCGCCGTCCCCGAGCGCGGCGGTGATCCGCGCGGTGATCCGATCCGCCATGAGGACGGCGATCGCGGCGGAGCCGAGCACCGAGCCGACCTGGCGCGTCTCGTTGTAGACCCCGGAGCCGGCGCCCGCGAGGGAGGGCGGGAGATTCCGTGTTGCGGTGAGGGACAGCGGACCCCAGATGAACGCGTTCCCGAGCCCGACCAGCACGAACGAGGCGAGGAGGAGCAGGACCGAGGCGCCCGGCGCCATGAGCAGAGCGAGCGCGCCGAGGCCCGCCGCGAGCGCCGCGAAGCCGCCGAGGACGAGCCACCGCGGATCATGCACCACCATCCAGCGGCCGACGAACGGGGCGAGCCCCAGTGAGAGCATGGCCGACGGCGCGGTCATGAGCGCCGCCTGTGTCGGGCTCATCCCCAGCACCTGCTGGAAGAAGAGCGTCGTCGGGATCGCGAAGGTGAGCACCGTCGCGCCCATCAGCGCGATCGCCGCGGTCGCGACGGAGAAGTTCCTGTCCCGGAACAGCGACAGCGGCACGAGCGGCTCACGAGGATTCACCGCCTGCCACAGCAGGAACACCGCGAAGATCACGGCGCCGGTGATGATGAGGCCGGGGACGCTGAGCGGAAGCCTGGTGTCCACCGGCCCGAGGACGAGCGAGTCCGTGATCGTGCCCCAGTCGTAGGTGTCTCCCTCCTGGATCCCGAAGACCAGCAGGAACAGTCCCGTCGCCGAGAGCACCACCCCGAGCCAGTCGAAGGAGTGCGCGCGGTGGGAGAAGCGGGGCACGTTCCGCAGCACGAGCACCAGGGCGAGGACGCCGACGGGCACGTTGACGAAGAAGATCCACTGCCAGCCCGGGCCGTCCACGAGCACCCCGCCGAGCACGGGGCCGACGAGGCTCGCGACCCCGGCCGTCGCGCCCCACACCGCCATCGCCTGCCCTCGCTGCTGCGGCGCGAACATGCGGGTGATCATCGACATGGTCTGCGGCGTCATCAGCCCCGCCCCGAGACCCTGCACGACGCGCGCGAGGATCAGCATCTCGACCCCGTCCGCGAGACCGCACCACAGGCTCGAGGCGGTGAACACGAACAGCCCCACCACATAGACGGCCTTCAGCCCGTACCGGTCCCCGAGGCGTCCGGTGATCAGCAGCGGCACCGCATAGGCGAGCAGATAGGCGCTTGTGACCCAGAGCAGGCTCGTCAGGTCCGCGTCGAGATCCTCCTGCATCCGCGGGATCGCGACGGTGACGATCGTGGTGTCGACCAGGATCATGAAGAACCCCAGCACGATCGACCACAGCGCGGCCCATGGGCGGTCCAGGCGCGGATCGCGAGGCCTCCTGGACGGGGAGAGGGACGCGGCTGGCGGCATGCGGATGATCCTCCGAACGTGGGCGGGGCTCCGGCGGGGGAGCACGTGCAGAGTACGCCGGGAGCGAGGACGGCAGGTGGCCTGATCACGCCGGAGAACGCGGATGTGTCATGATTTCGTGTTCGGGTGTCCGGAAGTTTATGCGCGGACGTTCCTTTCGTTCCCGGAGAGGACTCTGAGATGACCATGCCGTCACCGCCGACCACGACGAAGCGCCGCTGGATCATTGCGGCCGGCTGTCTTGGTCTCGCGGTGCTCGCCGTCCTGTCTGCAGGCGCCTTGGTGATCATCCTCAGACCCGGGGGCTCCATCGGCGTCGGCGGGTACGAGCCTTCTGCCGAGCATCCCCGGGCGCTCCGGGAGGAGCCCAGTTCACAGAGGCACAGGCCCAGTACGCGGTGGACAACATCGAGGTGGACTGGAACGAGAGCGCGCTGACGTACGCCGAGAAGTACGTGGAGGATCGACACCCCTCGAAGCAGAGCGTCGATGACGTGCTCGTCTCCCGGCACGGCGGGTGG
>DAHVRS010000508.1 GCA_027322375.1 Brachybacterium sp.
GGGGCTGCAGCGTGCTGCTCAGGAGAAGGTGAAGGTCGCCGTGATCGGGTCCTCGACCTGCTCGAAGTCCTTGTTCAGCACCTTGGTGAAGCGCGGGGAGAGAGTGAGCGTGGCGGTGCGCTCCTTCGCGGGGATCGTGAAGGTCGCGATGTGGGAGCCCATGCTGCCGAAGGTCTGGTTGATGTCCTGGGCGGAGCGCAGCTCAGTGCCGTCCTCGAGGGTCAACGTCGCCTCTGTCACGTCTGTGACGTTCGAGGAGTCGTCGATCTGCCAGTCCAGGGTCACCACGAGGTGGAGTTCGTCCTCGTCCGCCCAG
The DNA here is from genome assembly GCA_027322375.1 of Brachybacterium sp. Taxonomy (GTDB): domain Bacteria; phylum Actinomycetota; class Actinomycetes; order Actinomycetales; family Dermabacteraceae; genus Brachybacterium. Next base: position 317 of record DAHVRS010000508.1, read on the forward strand.
AACAGATTGCCACCGTGGTCGTAGGTGTCGATGTACGGGGTGAGGAGTCCGCTCTTCACCGTGCCACGGAGCCTCATGAACTCCTGGGCGAAGCCGTCGGGGACCTTCGTGTCCACCACGCCCGCGTCCGTGATCTCGACGCCGAGCTCTCGCTCGTAGAGGGCCGGAGACGGAGTGCGCAGGATCGAGCCGTCCACGAGAGAGATCTCGGAGATCCCGTCGCGGATCTCGGCGCGCAGTGCCATCGCGTCGGGCTTGGGATCGCGATCGACGATGGCGAGCACGATTCCGCTGCGCTCGGCGTCGCCGTGCGAGGCCTGCGATACGTGGAGGTGCGTTTCGTTCCCCTCGTGCATGATGTCCATGGCCGTGGGGCTGAAGCCCGAGACTCCGGGCTGCCAGTCCGAATCAGTGGACTCCCAGGCAGCGAGGAAGAACTGCTTGCGCTCGCCCGGCAGGATCGTCTCCGCGGGGGTGTCGTCCTCGGCGCCGTCGGCCTTCGGAGGCTCCTCGCCGGTGAGTGCGGTGTAGTCGGCGGCGGTGAGGCTGTCCACGACTCCGCTCGCGGTGACGGTTGCCTTCACGTACGGGGCGAGCATCGTCTTGGCATTCTCGAGGCGGGCCATGAGCCGGCCCGCGACGGCCTCGTCCGTGACCTCGGTGGGGTGCATCTCGATGACCGCGCTGATCGCGGGGTCTGCGGCCGCCGCATCCTCGTCTGCCTCGGCACCGTTCGCGTTGCCGGCCGCGCCATCCGCCGCGCCCTCATCCGCCCGCTCGTCGGCCGAGTCGCTGTCCTCCTCCTCGCGTGCGCCGGTGGGGAGCAGGCCGCACCCGGCGAGGAGAAGGGTCGGGGCCGCGAGCAGCACGCCGCGGCGGGCGAGCGGGTCATCGGGCAGGAGGGAAGGCAGGCGTCGGCTGGTCATGGCGCACTCGTGTCACGAGGAGGGTGAAGGGATCGACCGTCCAGGCTACTGACCGGTCGCCACCCGTGGCCGAGATTCCGGGGAAGGTGTCCGGACGCACGCCAGCCCGGCACCGTACGCAGCGGGCCGGGCTGGCGAGAGCGGCTCAGGAGAAGGTGAGCGTCGCGGTGATCGGGTCCTCGACCTGCTCGAAATCGCTGTCCAGCACCTGCGTGAAGCGTGGGGTGAGAGTGAGGGTCGCCGAGCGCTCCTTCGCGGGGATCGTGAAGGTCGCGGTGTGCCACCCGTGCTTGTTCTCGAAGATCTGGTTCGTGTCCTGGGCGGGGCGCAGCTCGGTGCCGTCCTCGAGGGTCAGCTTCGCCTCGGTCACGTCCTCGATGTTCGAGGAGTAGTCCATCTGCCAGTCCAGGTTCACCACGAGATAGAGCTCGTCCTCCGCCGCCCAGAACAGGTTGCCGCCGTGCTTGTGCACGTCGATGTACGGGGTGAGCAGAGCATCCTTCACCGTGCCCTGCAGTGTCATGGAGTCCTGGCCGAAGCCATCGGGGACCGTCGTCTTCACAACCCCTGCGTCAGTGACCTCGACGCCGAGCTCCCGCTCGTAGAGCGCGGGTGCTGGGGTGGCGAGGATCGAGCCGTCCACGAGGGAGATCTCGGAGACTCCGTCGCGGATCTCCGCGCGCAGCCCCAACGCCTCGGGCTTCGGATCGCGGTCCACGATCGCGAGCACGATTCCGCGCCGCTCGGTGTCGCCATGCCTGGCCCAGGGCACGGAAATGGTCGTCTCGTTGCCCTCGTGCGTGATGTCCAGGACCGTGGACTCGTGCTCCGTGATCGCGGGCTGCCACTCGGGGTCGGTGGACTCCCACGCCGCGAGGAGGAACTGCTTGCGCTCGCCCGGCAGGATCGTCTCCGCCGGGGTGTCATCCTCCGCGCCGTCGGCCGCTGGGGGCTCCTCGCCGGTGAGTGCGGTGTACTCGGCGGCGGTGAGGCTGTCCAGGAGCCCGCTGGCGGTGACGGTCGCCTTCACGTTCGGGGCGAGCATCGTCTGGGCATTCTCGAGCCGGGTCATGAGCCCGCCCGCGACCGCCTCGTCGGTGACCTCCGTGGGACGCAGCTCGACGACCGCGCTGGTCGCGGGGTCCGCAGCGGCGGCATCTTCGTCGGCCTCGGCGCCGCCTTCCGCGCCGTCGGCGCCCGTCGGCTCCTCGGCCGCATCGCCGTCCGTCTCCTCGCCAGCTCCGCTGGGGAGCAGGCCGCAGCCGGCGAGCAGGAGAGTCGGCGCTGCGAGCAGCACGCCACGGCGGGCGAGCGACTCGGCAGGCAGAAGGAAAGAGGGACGTCGGGTGGTCATGGCGCACTCTTGTCACGAGGAGGTGGTCTGGGATCGACCGTCCACCCTACTGAGCAGTCATGCTGCGGGGGAGATTCTTCGGACACGTTGCTGTTACGTATGGCCGGGCGCGGTGGGCGCCGGGCTCTCGCACACGCGGCGGGCACCCACGCACGCCGGCCCGGCACCGAGTGGTGCCGGGCCGGGGATGAGCCAGGAGAGAGCGGGTGCGCGTCAGCCGATCGCGACGCCGAGCGCCGCGCCGATCCCGTAGGTGACCAGCAGGGCGAGCGCGCCGCCGATGATCGTGCGGATCGTCGCGGTGCGGGCGTCGGCCTGGCCGAGGCGGGCGCTGACCACGCCCAGCAGCGCGAGCGCGACCACCACCGCGGCGAGCGTCGCGGGCAGGCGCCACACGGGCGGGCTCGCGAGGATCGCGATCAGCGGGATGATCCCGCCGAGGGTGAAGGCGATGAGCGAGGCGAGCGCCGCCCCGAGCGGGGAGACCACCGTGTCCTGCTCGACGCCGTGGCGGAAGCGGGTATGCGCGGTGAGCGCGTCGTGGCGCTCCATCGACTCAGCGACCTCCCCGACCACATCGGTGGGGATCCCGGACTCGACCAGTGCGTCCACCAGCAGACCGTGCTGGGCGGTCGGGTCCTCGGAGAGCTCGCGGCGGGTGCGCTCGATGAGGGCGCGGTCGGTGTCGCGCTGCGTGGAGACGGAGACGTACTCGCCCATCGCCATCGACAGCGCGCCCGCGATCAGGGCCGCGAGGCCGGCGACGAGCAGCCAGCGGATGTCGGTCGTGGCGCCGGCGACGCCGACGGCGAGGCCCGCGACGGAGACGATTCCGTCGTTCGCGCCGAGCACCCCGGCGCGCAGCTGGTTGATGCGGTCCGAGCGGCTCGTGCGGTCGTCGGCGTGGTCGCGAGTCGTCGCGGCGGGAGGGGTGGGAACGGTGGGCGCGGCCGCGGACGACGGGCCGGCGGGGGCGCGTTGAGAAGTCGTGGTGGAGGTGGGGTGCGAAGGCAGGTCGAGGAGGCTCATGGCCTCATCCTAGTTTCTGGACTAAGTCCAAACAAGGAAGGCGAGGCTACCCTGACCTGTGTGAACAGGTGAGGGTAGCCTCGCCGAACCGGGCTTCCGAGGGCTCTTGCGTGCCGGTCAGGGGTGCGTCGTCAGGCGCGCGCCGCGGGCCGGGACGGCCACCACATGCGGTCACCCAGCAGCGCGAACAGCGCCGGCACGAGCACGGTGCGGACCAGCACGGTGTCCAGCAGGACGCCGAGGCCCACGATGAGGCCCAGCTGGCCCAGCACCACCAGCGGCAGCACCCCGAGCGCCACGAACACCGCCGCGAGCACCACACCCGCACTCGTGATCACCACGCCCGTGGAGCCGACGGCCCGCACCATCCCGTGCGCGGTGCCGTGCACCTCCGCCTCATGGCGGGCGCGGTGGACCAGGAAGATCGTGTAGTCCACGCCGAGCGCGACCAGGAACAGGAAGGCCAGCAGTGGCACGGTGACGTCCAGCGCCGGGATGTCGAACACGAGGCGCCCCACCCACAGGCCCAGCCCGATCGCGGAGACGGCGCTGGCGACATTGACCGTGAGCAGCACGAGCGGTGCGACCACGGCGCGCAGCAGACCGATCAGCACGATGAGCACCACCACGAGGATCATCGGGGCTACGATCAGCAGGTCCCGGGCGGAATCGGTGCGCACATCCAGCGCGCTCGCCGTCGTGCCTCCCACCAGGGCGTTCTCGCCGATCTCGGTGTGGAGAGCCTCGCGCAGGCCCTCGACCTCGGTGCGCGCGGCCGGGGACTCCGGCTCCGCGGAGCCCACGGCGTTCAGGACCGCCCAGCCGCCCGGCGCGGTGCCGGTGATGGAGGCGCGCTCGATGCCGGGGACGTCCTCCACGAGGGCGGCGGCGGTCTCCGCCTCCGCCTCGGGGACGACGATCTGGTGCGGGGCGCTCTCGCCCGCGCCGTAGTGCTCGGCCATCACCGCGAAGCCGGTCGAGGACTCATTCTCCGAGGCGAACTGCTCGTCCTGGGACAGGCCCACGCTCGTCCCGATCAGGCCGGTCGCGAAGACCGCCATCACCACGAGGGAGCCGAGCACCGACAGGAGCGGGCGGCGGGTCACCGTGCGGGCGACCACGGCGAACACTCCGTGCTCGGCGTCGTCACGGCGCTGTGCAGAAGCGTCGGGGCGCGGGATGAAGGGCCAGAACACCGTCCGGCCCACGATCGCGAGCAGGGCGGGCAGCAGGAGCAGCACCGCGAGGAGCGCGACCAGCAGCCCGGCGGCCGCGGCGATGCCTAGCCCGCGCGTGGCCGGCATGATCGCGGTGAGCAGGGTCAGCAGCGCGAGGACCACGGTGACGTTGGAGGCGATGATCGCCGGGACGGTGCGCCGCCACGCGGTCGCGAGCGCGGCGCGGTGGTCGTCGGTGGTGTGCAGCTCCTCGCGGTAGCGGGAGATGAGCAGCAGCGCGTAGTTCGTGCCCGCACCGAAGACGAGCACGCTGATCACGCCCGCATCGAAGGCGAGGGCGAACTGCTCGCCGAGCATCGAGGTGAGCGCGCCTGCGGCGCCGTCGGCCAGGGCCACGACCACCAGCGGGACGAGCCACAGGATGGGGGAGCGGTAGGTGAGCAGCAGGAGCACCGCGACCACAGCGATCGTCACGGCGAGCAGGGTGAAGTTCGCGCCGGCGAAGGCGCCGCGGATGTCGGAGCCGACGGCCGGGCCGCCGGTGACGGAGACCTGCAGCTGCTCGGGGGCGGCGTCATGCGCGGCGGTGCGCAGGTCCGTGATCATCGCGTCGATCGCGTCGTTGTCCGCCTGGGAGTCCACGGTGGTCATGACGAGGTCTGCGGCGCCGTCCTCGGAGGGCATGGGGCCCACCGCGTCACGGCCAGAAGCGTCCGCGAGCGCGGCGGAGATGGCCTCGATCCCGGCCATGTCAGCTTCGCTGAGCTCACCGCCGTCGGCGCGGGTGACCACGGCGAAGACGGGCTGGTAGCGGGCGCCCTCCATCGTGTCCGCGATCGCGGCGGCGCGGGAGGACTCGGAGCTGTCCGGCAGGGCGTCCATCCCGGCGGCGGGGCCGGCGCCGCGCAGGCCACCGGCCATGCCCACGAGGAGCAGCAGGAACAGTGCGGCGGCCAGCCAGGCGGAGCGTCGGCCCGTGAGGAAGCCGGCGATCCGGGCGCCGGGGCCGCTGTCCTTCGCGTCGGGGCCGACGGCGGTGTCTGCGGGCGGCGGGGTGGGATCACCCCGGTGGGTGTGCTGCGGGGCGGGAGCTGGTGCGGTCACGGTGGTCCCTTCCGGTGAGCACCGCGATCGGCGGTGCGGCAGGAGCGGTGGAGGTCGAGGTCCGCCCCGCCGCAGGTCCTGGGCGGGGCCGGTGATTCCACGCTAGGAACGGGCCAGCAGAAGGGGATCCGCCTTTCGATGGATCCCGGCTCGTCCTCGCAGGTCGGGAGCACGCACCAGGTGGGGCCGACGGGCGCACTTGGAGCGGCCCCGTCGGCCGCCCCCCCGAGGGGCCCGGCGGGCCGACCCGTCGGCCGCGCCCTCTACGCTCAGTCCATGACGCCGCGACATCTCGCCGGAGCCCGGATCCTCGCCCAGGGCCTCGCGGGCCCGGCCCGCCACCGCACGCCCGTCGAGGTCGCGCATGCTTTCGGCGCGAGCCAGGGACAGGACCTGCCGGGCGTCCTCTCCTCCCTCGCGCTGCGCAGCGGCGGCGCGATCGAGCCCGTCCTCGCCGCCTTCGACGCGGGGCAGATCGTGCGCGGCTACCCGATGCGCGGCACCGTCTTCGCCGTCGCCGCGGACACCCTCGACTGGCTCACCGAGCTATGCGCCGTGGTGCCGCTGCGCGCCGCAGTGTCCCGCCGCGGGAACCTCGGCATCGAGGCACGGGATGTGGAGCGGGCGCGGGAGGTGCTCGAGGAGATCGCCGCCCCGCACTCGGGCCCCGGCGGGCGCGGCGTGCTGCGCGCCGAACTGCGCTCCGCGTGGGAGGCGGCGGGCCTGCGCTGGGACGGCGGGTGGGGCTACCACCTGCTGGTCGAGCTGATAGCGGGCGGGCACGCCGCCTACGGGCCCTGGCGGGACGGGGAGACCGCGATCGTGCTCGCCCGTGACTGGCTGCCCGCCGGCACCGACCTCGAGGGCACCTTCAACGGCGACCGCACCGCCGCCGCGGCCGAGCTCGCCCGCCGCTACTTCACCACCCGCGGCCCGGCA
>DAHVRS010000514.1 GCA_027322375.1 Brachybacterium sp.
GCGAAGCCCAGTGCCGCCACCGGCAGGCCGAGCACGAGATGCAGTGCCGTGGCGGGCAGGAAGTTAGCGATGAGCGCACGGAGATAGTCGCGCAGGAGGTGTCCGCGCTCCTCGTCGGCGAAGCGGCCGAGAGTCTCGAGCAGGGCGCTCGTCGCGGCGCCGATCGTGAGCAGCGGGAGGCAGCACAGGAGGTGGAGGAGGTTCAGCAGGAGCAGGCCGATGAAGGCGTTCAGGCCCTGCAGGGTCCTGCTCTCGAGGTCGATCGCCATGCTCGGGCTCCTTGCTCGCCGGGGCTCGCGGACTGCCCGCGCGGCCGCGGGAGGCGTCGGCGGCGGCTCCATCATGGCATGCGAGGTCCCGCTACGCGGGGCAGACTTGACCCCTTGGGGTCGAAGCGGTTCGATAGTGGGATCTGGTCAGCGCGGCCCTCGTCGGCCCGCCGCACCACCGTCGGCCCCGCCGCCCTCCTGCCGAAGGACACCATGCGCCCCTCCCCTGCCGCCCGCCGTTCTGCGATAGCTCCTGCCGACCTCCGGCGCCTCGAGCGCGCCCGCGCACTGGTCGCGGAGATGACGCAGGCCGAGAAGATCTCGCTGCTGCACCAGTACTCCCCTGGCATCGAGCGGCTCGGCATCGGCCCCTTCGTCACGGGCACCGAGGGGGTGCACGGCCTCGCCTGGCGCGGGAAGGCGACGCAGTTCCCGCAGCCCGTGGGCCTCGCCGCGACCTGGGACCCCACGCTGCTGACCGCCGCCGCGGGCGTGGTCGCCGAGGAGGTGCGGGAGCTGCACGCCACTGACCCTGGCGTCTCCCTCACCGTCTGGGCGCCGGTCGTGAACCTGCTGCGGCATCCGCTGTGGGGCCGCACCGAGGAGGCCTACACCGAGGATCCGCTGCTGAACGCGGAGCTGGGCAGCGCCTACTCCCGGGGGCTGCGCGGGGACGGCGAGGTGTGGCGCACGGTTCCCACGCTCAAGCACTTCCTCGCCTACTCGAACGAGACCGACCGCTGCGCGACCAGCTCCGATCTCTCGCCGCGGGTGCTGCAGGAGTACGAGCTGCCCGGCTACGTCCAGCCCGTCGCGGAGGGGCTCGCGGGCTCCGTCATGCTCGCGTACAACCTGGTCAACGGCCGTCCCGCGCATCTCACCGAGCTGCTGGAGCAGGAGCTGCGTTCGGTCCTGCCGGACCCGGACCTGCTGTTCGTGGTCACCGATGCGGGCGCGCCCTCGAACCTCTTCCGCAGCCAGCGCGTCGTGCCGGATGCGGCGGAGGCCTACGCGGCGATGCTCCGCGCAGGCGTGGACTCCTTCACCGATCACGACGCCGATCCCTCGGAGACGATCGCCGCGGTCACGGAGGCGCTCGCGCGGGGCCTGATCGAGGAGTCCCATGTCGAGCGGGCCGTGGTCCGCCAGCTCGTGGCTCGCGCCCGCACCGGCGAGCTCGCCGAGGCGATGGGTGAGGAGCCTGCCCCGGATGCTCCTGCGCCCGGGGTGCCGGCCACTCGCGCTGAGCGCCGGGCACTCGCCCGCGAGGTCGCGACTCGGGCGGCGGTGCTCCTCTCCCGCCGGGACGAGGGCGCGCTACCGCTGCCGGAGGGGTCCGTCGCTCTGCTCGGGGCGCAGGCCGGCGAGGTCCATCGCGACTGGTACAGCGGCGATTTCCATGAGGTCACGACGCTCGCGGACGCGCTGCGGGAGCGGCTCGGCGCGGAGCAGGTGCGCACCGCGTCTGGTCGCGACATCGTCTCTCTCGCGGCGCTGACGCCGTCCGGGATCGCTGCGCCGCTGCATCGTGCGGGGGATGACGTGCTGCGCGAGGACCGACCCGCCGCGCACCCCGCCCCGCATCCCGCCGGGCACGCTCCCTCGTCGGACACCCCCGCTGCCTCCGCCTCCCCCGTCCCTGCCGCCGCGGAGCTCGAGGTGGTGGACCTCGGCGAGGACGTCATCGCGCTGCGCGCCACGGCCGACGGCCGCTTCCTCGCCCCCGACGATCGCGGCCGGCTGGGCCTCGGCTCAGAGGCGATCGGCGGCTGGGTCGTGCAGGAGACCTTCCACCGCACGCTCGACGCGAACGGCGACTGGCTGCTGCGGCACCTGGGCAGCGGAAGAATGGTCGGCGTCGAGGCGTTCACCGGTGACCTCGTGCTGCGCACCGCCCTGCCCGGCAGCGCCGTTCCCCTCCGGCCCACAGTCCTCCTCTCCGGCGTGGAGGCGACCGCTCGCGCCCTCGAGGGAGCTCGCGCTGCGGTGCTCGTGGTCGGCAATGATCCGCACGTTCATGGCCGGGAGACGGAGGACCGCCCGCACGCGCGCCTGCACGCCCCGGACCTCGCCGCCGTCGATGTCCTCGCCGCACTCGACGAGGACGTGGCGACGGTGCTGGTCATCACCTCCTCGTACCCCTACGACCTGGGCGGGCTCGAGGAGCGGATCGGGGCGGTGGTGTGGTCCTCGCATGCCGGGGAGGCGGAGGGCGAGGCCATCGCCGACCTCCTCACCGGGGCGCGCGACTTCAGCGGCCGCCTCGCCCAGACCTGGCCGGACTCCTCCCCGCTGCCGGGCCTGCTGGACTACGACGTGATCGGGACCGGCTCCACTTACCTGTACGGGCAGGGAGCCCGCTTCGCCTTCGGCCATGGTCTCGCAGTGGACCCGCTGACCTGGCCGGAATCCTCCCTCGCCTCGGGCCCCGACGGCCTGGCCGCCCGGGTGCGGGTCGCCGCCCCGGAGACGCGGCGCACCGAGGGACCGCTCCACGAGGTGGTGCAGGTGTACGCCGACGCCCCCGCCTCCTCCTTCTCCCGCCGACGCTATGCGGTGCCGCGCACTCGGCTCGTCGGCTCCGCGGTGATCGAGGTGCCGGACGGCGGCTCCGCCGAGGCGAGGATCGGCATCCCCTGGGAGCGTCTGGCGCTGTTCGCCCCGGATCTCGAGGCGTGGGAGCTGCCCGACGGGCCGGTGACGCTCCGCCTGGCCCGCTCCTCGGACCACACCGAGACTGCCGAGGTGCTGCGCATCCCCGGCGCCGCCCGTCCCGCCCCGCCCGCCGCCCCGGTCCTGCCGGATCCGGAGGGTGCACCGGGCGTGCACTTCGTCCCTGCCTCCCGCGCGGAGGAGACCTCCGGCCTGCTGCGCAGCGCGGACACGCTGCTGGACGGGACCGTGCTGCGCCCCGCAGACCCCGTCGGCACCGCCCGATCCCCCAGCACAGCGCAGTCCACCCGCACAGCGCATCCCGTCGGCACCGCCGATCTGGTGCTGCCCGCTGGTGCCCGCGTCCTCTCCCTCGTCGTGCGCGATGAGAGCGGAACGAGCTCGGTGGTGAGCGCCGCTGAGGCACCTGAGACCGGGGCCCTCGCGGCCGGCGCTGTCCTCGTGGACCCGTCGGCCGAGGATCCCCTCACCGCGCCCGCGCTCGCCCTGCCCCACACCGTCCCCGCGGACGGCACCCGACCCACCGGGCGGGTGCGCGTGCGCCTGACCGGCCGCACCGCCCTCGTCGGCCTGCGCCTCGCGCACGCCTGACCCCTGCTTCCCCCGAGGAGATCCACCGATGAAGTTCACCGACGGCTACTGGCTGATCCGCGACGGCGTCACGCTGCTGCGCCCTGCCGAGGTCCACGACCACGAAGTGCTGCACCACGAGGAGCGGGGCGATGAGCTGCGCGTCCACGCCCCCGTGAAGAAGGTCCTGACCCGCGGCGACACCCTGAACACGCCCGTGATCAGCGTGTCCTTCACCGCGCCGCGCGAGGACGTGATCGCGGTGCGGATCCAGCACTTCTCCGGGACGCCCGTGCCGCTGCCCCGTTTCGAGCTCGAGGCGGCCCCGGACCGGGCCGCACCGGAGATCGTCCACGAGCCGCATGCGGCGACGGTCTCCTTCCGCTCGGGCCGGCTCACCGCCCGCGTCGCCCTGCGCGGTCCCTGGCAGGTGGACTATCTGTGGGACGGCGAGCTGCTGACCTCCTCCACCGAGCGCTCGATCGCGTACGCGCAGGTCGAGGGCGAGGGGCCGTATGTCATCGAGCAGCTCTCCCTCGGGGTGGGCGAGCAGATCTACGGCCTCGGCGAGCGCTTCGGCGCCTTCGTGAAGAACGGCCAGAGCGTGGACATCTGGAACGCCGACGGCGGCACGAACTCCGAGCAGGCCTACAAGAACGTCCCCTTCTTCCTCTCCTCCCGCGGCTACGGGGTGCTGGTGGAGGACGCGGGCCCGGTCTCCTTCGAGGTCGGCTCCGAGAACGTCTCCGCGACCCAGTTCTCCGTCCCGGGCGAGGAGCTGCGCTACGAGGTGTACGGCGGCGGCACACCGCTGGAGGTCATCGAGCGATACACCGCCCGCAGCGGCCGCCCGCCCGCACTGCCCGAGTGGAGCTTCGGGCTGTGGCTGTCCACCTCCTTCACCACCGAGTACGACGAGCACACGGTGCTCTCCTTCGTGGACGGCATGGCCGAACGCGGCATCCCGCTGAGCGTCTTCCACTTCGACTGCTTCTGGATGCGCGGCTTCCACTGGTCGGACTTCACCTGGGATCCCTCGACGTTCCCGGACCCGCGCGGACTCATCGCGAAGCTGCACGAGCGCGGTCTGAAGGTGTGCGTGTGGATCAACCCCTACATCGCCCAGCGCTCCCACCTCTTCGCGGAGGCGGCGGAGCTGGGCCATCTGCTGCGCCGCACCGACGGCTCGATCTGGCAGACCGATCTGTGGCAGGCGGGGATGGGGCTGGTCGACTTCACGAGCCCCGCCGCCTGCGCCTGGTATGCCCAGAAGCTCGACGCGCTGCTCGAGGACGGGGTGGACAGCTTCAAGACCGACTTCGGCGAGCGGATCCCCGTGGACGGCGTGGTGTGGCATGGCGGCTCTGATCCGCTGCGTGAGCACAACCACTACACCCAGCGCTACAACCAGGTGGTCTTCGACCTGCTCGAGCAGCGCCGCGGGAAGGGCGAGGCCGTGGTCTTCGCGCGTTCCGCGACCGCGGGCGGGCAGCGGTTCCCGATCCACTGGGGCGGGGACTGCGAGTCGACCTATGTCGCGATGGCGCAGTCGCTGCGGGGCGGGCTGTCGCTGGTCTCCTCCGGTTTCGGCTACTGGTCCCATGACATCGGCGGCTTCGAGGGCACCCCGGATCCGACGCTGTTCAAGCGCTGGGTCGCCTTCGGGCTGCTGTCCTCCCATTCGCGCCTGCACGGCTCGAGCTCGTACCGGGTGCCGTGGCTGTTCGACGAGGAGTCGGTGGAGGTGATGGCGTCCTTCGCCGCGCTCAAGCAGCGCCTCATGCCGTACCTCCTGGACGCGGCCGCGACGACCACCGCGACCGGTGCCCCGGTGATGCGGCCGATGGTGATGCAGTTCCCCGAGGATCCGGCCTGCCGCAGCCTCGACACCCAGTACATGCTGGGCGAGGATCTGCTGGTCGCGCCCGTGTTCACGCCGAGCGGGGACGTCGACGTGTACCTGCCGGAGGGGCGCTGGGTGCACCTGCTGGACGGGGAGACGGTCGACGCCTCGGGCGGGGGCCGGTTCCTGCGCCGCCGCTACGACGTGCACTCCCTGGGCCTGTTCGCCCGGGAGGGCTCGGCCCCGCTCGAGCTCGCCTCCGGGGGCGCTCGATGAGCGCCCGCGGCCGCTTCGCCCCGGGCCAGGTGCTGTTCGGCGGGGACTGGAGCCCGGAGCAGTGGGACCCGGCGACCTGGGATGAGGACCTCGAGCTGATGCGCCGGGCGCGCGTGAACACGGTGACGCTGGGGGTGTTCTCCTGGTCGAGCCTCGAGCCGACTGAGGGCGCCTTCGTCACCGACTGGCTCGATGAGATCCTCGAGCGCCTCGCCGCCGCCGGGATCGGCTTCTTCCTCGCCACGCCGACGGCCTCGCCGCCGCCCTGGTTCACCCGCGCCTATCCGGACGCGTTGCCGGTGCGGGCCGACGGCACCCGTCTCACACACGGCTCGCGCGACACCTATGCGATCAGCGCCCCCGCCTACCGGGAGGCCGCGCGCCGGATCACGCGGCGGCTCGCCGAGCGCTACGGCCGGCATCCGGGGCTGCGCGGCTGGCACCTGCACAACGAGTACGGCACGTTGGATCACGGCCCGCACGCCGAGCGCGCCTTCCAGGTCTGGCTCGAGCAGCGTTACGGCACAATCGAGGCGCTGAACCAGGCCTGGACCACGGCGTTCTGGTCCCAGGGCTATGCCTCCTTCGCGGAGATCACCCCGCCGCGCGCCACCCAGTACCTGCCCAACCCCGCCCAGGCGATCGACTTCCGCCGCTTCAGCTCCGATGAGATGCTCGCGGCGATGATCGAGCAGCGCGAGGAGTTGCGGGCCGCGGGCTCCACCGCGCCGGTGACCACGAACTTCATGCTTCCCACCTGGAACCATCTTGAGCAGTGGTCCTGGGCGGAGCAGGAGGACGTGGTGTCCCTGGACCATTACCTGGACACCGTCGGGCCCGATGCGGAGGCGCATGTCGCCTACGGAGCGGACCTCGCCCGGTCCTGGTCCGGTGGGCCGTGGGTGCTCATGGAGCAGAACGCGACCGGGATCCGCCTGGACGGCCGCACCCTCGGCAAGGGCGCCAGCCGCATGCTGCGCCACTGCCTGGGCTACATCGCCCGCGGCTCCCAGTCCTCCCTGTTCTTCCAGTGGCGCCAGAGCGCCGGCGGGTCCGAGCAGTGGCACGGGGCGCTGGTCCCGCACGCGGGCGGCGAGTCCCGGGTGTTCGAGTCCGTGATGCGGCTCGGCGAGGTGCTCGAGCGGCTCGCACCGGTCACCGCGCTCCCGGCCGACGGGCCGCTCATCGCGGCGGAGGTCGCGATCCTCTGGCACGCCGACGGCTGGTGGGCGCTGGAGACCCCGGACCTGCCCTCCTCTCACCTCTCCTACTCGGCGGAGGTCCGGGCGACGCACCGCTCCTTCCACCGTGCCGGGATCCCGGTGGACTTCGTGGCGCCGCTCGCGGACCTCTCCGCGCACCGCCTGCTGGTGGTCCCTGCCCAGTACCCTCTCTCCGATGCGCAGGTCGCCTGGCTCGAGGAGTACGTGCACGGTGGCGGGGAGCTGCTGGTCACCTATCTCTCCGGGCTCTCCGACGAGCACCTGCGGGTCGCGATCGGCGGCTATCCGGGCCGGTTGCGGGACCTGCTCGGGGTGCGCGGCGAGGAGCTCCTCCCCCTGCCCGCCAAACGGCGCGTGCAGCTCTCCGACGGCAGCGTCGTGGAGGAGTGGACGGAGCTGCTCACCGCGACGGACGCGGAGGTCCTCGCGACGTACACGCACGACGGCCTCGCCGGGCTCCCCGCGATCACCCGGGCCCGGCG
>DAHVRS010000526.1 GCA_027322375.1 Brachybacterium sp.
CTCGACACCGCCGCGGGGCTCTCCGCCGGCGGGCGCCGCCCCCTCGTCGCTCTCTACTCGACCTTCCTCAATCGTGCCCACGACCAGCTCCTGCTCGACCTCGCACTGCATCGCGAGAACGTGACGATCACTCTGGACCGCGCGGGCGTGACCGGCGATGACGGCCCCAGCCATCACGGGATCTGGGACCTGGGCCTCGCGGTGCAGGTGCCGGGTCTGAGCCTGTGGGCGCCGCGCGACGCGGAGCAGCTCGAGGCGGCTGTTGACGCGGCGCTCGACACACCCGGCCCCTCGCTCGTGCGCTTCCCCAAGGGCGCCTGCCCGACTCCGCTGCCCGCCCTCGCCGAGCTCCCCGCCGGTGACGTGCTCGCCGGGGACATGGAGGCACCGATCGACGTGCTGCTGGTCTCCGTCGGCGCACTCGCGGACCGGGCGGTCGAGGCCGCCCACCAGCTGCGCGAGTCCCAGCCGGAGCTGAACCTCGTGATCCTCGATCCGGTGCAGGCGCTGCCGCTGCGGGAGGAGCTGCTGGATCTCGCCGGCGCTGCCCGCGCCCTCGTCACGCTCGAGGACGGGATCGCCGAGCGCGGTCTCGGGGCGGCCCTCGGCCTCGCCGTCCAGCGGCGGGCGACGCTCAGCGCTCCCGGCCCCGTCGTGCGCAGCCTCGGCGTCGCGCTCGGCTTCCCCGCGCATGCGAAGCGGGACGCGATCCTCGCCGCCGAAGGACTGGACGCGGACGGCATCGCCGCGAGCCTCCGCGCCCTGGTCTGAGCGCTCCGGGCGCAGCGCGTGCGCGGGCGAGAGGCGTGTGACGCGCGGAGCCCGTGAGATCGGGCCGAGCGCGTCGGGCGCGGATCAGCCCAGCGAGCTGCGCGGGGAGGGATCGTCGGCGCGTGCCGTGAGGATCACCGGCGCCCCGTCGGTGACCTGGAGCGTGTGCTCGGCGTGCGCGCCGCGAGACCCGTCGGCCGAGAGCTGGGTCCAGCCATCGCGCGGATCGACCTCGAGATCCGAGGTGGTGGGCACCAGGAACGGCTCGACGGTGATCAGCTGCCCGGCGACGAGCTCGACCCCGCCGCCCGGCGTGCCGCGGTTGGGCACGAACGGCGCCTCATGCATCGTGCGACCCACGCCGTGCCCGCCGAAGCGGTCATTGATCGAGTAGCCGAGCGTCGTCGCCTCGTTCATCACCGCGAAGCCGATGTCGCCCACGGTCGCACCGGCGGTCACCTGATCGATGCCCGCCCACATGACCTGCTCCGTGTCCCGAATGAGCTGGAGGTCCTCCTCGCGCGGAGTGCCCAGCGCGATCGTGAGGCAGGAGTCCGCGACCCAGCCCTCGACCTCGACAGCGAAGTCCAGGGACAGCAGGTCCCCGTCCTCGAGCACGCGGTCGTAGGGGCGGCCGTGGAGCACGCCTTCGTTGACGGAGGTGCAGATGACGTGCCCGAAGGGGGAGGCGCCGAAGACGGGGTGATAGTCGATGTAGCAGCTCGTCGCCCCGGCCTCGCGGATCAGGCGGTGCGCTTCGGCGTCCACGTCCAGCAGGTTCCAGCCCACGTCCACGACAGTGCGGAGATGGGAGAGGACTCCGGCGACGAACTCTCCGGCAGGGCGTGCCTGGGCGAGGGTGGGCAGCTCCGCGGGAGCGCTGCGGCGACGCCGGCCGAGGATCATCGTGCCTCCGTGGGGTGAGCGGGATGCGTGGGGTGCGAGGGTGCGGGGGAGGAGTCGTGGTGCACGGGGCCTGCGTCGGCGTCCGTCGGTGACGTGCCGGGCTCCTGCCAGGTGACCAGGCGTGCGCCCACCCAGGCGATGCCCGCACCGAAGAGCGCGGCACCGATGAGGTGGAGGAAGACGATCAGGGTGGGCAGACCCGTGAAGTACTGGACGTAGCCGATCACGCCCTGGAGGAGGGTGAGGACCACGAGGGCCCAGGCGGCCGTGCGGGCGCCGCGCCGGGCACCGGTACGGTGCAGCACCACGAGCAGCGCGGCGAGCAGGGCGCAGAACAGGTAGACGGACAGCGCGTGGATGCGGGAGACGACCACGGGGCTTGCGTTGATGCGGGTGATCGCGCCGGCGTCCCCGGAGTGGGGGCCGGTGCCGGTGACGATCGTGCCGAGCAGGAGCACCACGAAGCCCACCACGGCCAGCGGCACGAAGAGGGTCATCGCCGTGCGAGGGACGGCCAGCCGCGTCCGGCCGTCGCCGTCGTAGAGCCGCGCGAGCAGCACGGCGCTGGTCGCGGCGAGCACGGGGGAGATGAGGAAGTGCGGGCTGACCAGACCCGGGTGCAGATCCATCCAGACCACGAAGGCACCGATCAGGGCCTGCAGCGCGGTGCCGATCAGCGGCACCCAGGTCAGGGCGCGGAAGCTGCGCCCCTTGTGCCCGAGCCAGCGCCGGGAGACGAGCAGCAGCGCGATCGCGAAGACGGTGAGCACACCGGTGAGGGAGCGGTTGCCGAACTCGACGAAGGGGTGGATGCCCGAGGCCATCGTGAGCTCGGGCGTGAACTGGCCCGGCTCGCAGTTCGGCCAGGAGGAGCAGCCCAGCCCGCTGCCGGTCAGCCGCACCGCGGCGCCGGAGAGGATGATCCCCATCTGGCAGATGAGGTTCCCCCAGAACACCACCGCCGCGATCCGGGCGCGGCGCGCGGGCCCCCACCCCGTCAGGCGGGGATCGGGGAGGGTGGTGATGTGCCCGTGACGCTCGGGGAGTCGTGCAGGGGCGGAGGGGGCGCTGGACATGCCTCCGATTCTACGAGCCGCTGCAGGGAGATGGCTGAGGAGCTGTGCGGGATGCGACTCACGACGCCCCCGCGGGTCCGGGATCTCAGACGTCGGTCCAGCGGAACCAGCGCAGCACCGCGAACACGCCCGCGACCGCCCACAGCAGGAGCACCACGAGTGAGCCTGCGGAGAAGGGACCCGAGGCGAGGCAGGCGCGCATCAGCTCGCCGAGCGCCCCCGAGGGCAGCAGGTCCACGAGCCCACCGAGCACGCGCGGGTAGGTGGAGGTGGGGAAGGCGACGCCGCCTGCAGCGACCAGCAGGAGGAAGACGAGGTTCGAGACCGCGAGCACCGCCTCGGTGCGCAGCGTGCCCGCGATCAGCAGGCCCAGAGTGCCGAAGGCGACCGTGCCGATGAGCCACACCGGCACCGCGGCGAGCGGCCCCGCCAGCTCCGGCCGCCAGCCCAGGATCAGCGCGAGGATCCCGAGAACCACGACCTGCAGCACGTGGGTGGTGAGGGTCGCGAGGATCTTCCCGCCCAGGTAGCCGTCGCGGCCCAGCGGAGTGGTCGCCACCCAGCGCAGCACCCCGTTGCGGCGGTCGAAGCCGGTGAGGATCGCCTGCGAGGTGAGGGAGGTGGAGATCAGTGCCGTGGTGAGCGTCGCGGCGACCGCGGTGTCGATCGCGGGGACGCCCTCGATGCGACCCAGCGGCAGCAGACGCAGGCCGATGAGCACGAGCGCGGGCAGCACGATCGCGACCATGAGCTGCTCGCCGTTGGAGAGGATCAGCCGCGTCTCGAGCGCGGCGTGGGCGAGGATGCGCCGCAGCGGCGGTGCAGGACGAGGGGTGCGATCCTCCGTCGCACGGGGAGTCTCGTGCGGGGCGGGCACGGCGGTCACGTCAGGTTCTCCTCGGCAGGGGAATGCACTGTGGGGGCGTCCTCGTCCATCAGGTCCAGCAGCACGGCCTCGAGATCGGCGGCGCCGCCG
>DAHVRS010000539.1 GCA_027322375.1 Brachybacterium sp.
CTTGCCCGGCATCGCGTCCAGGGTGAAGCGCGCCGCCACCTCGGAGACGCGCTCGGCGCCGCGGGTGATGACGATGAACTGCACGATGATCAGGATCAGGAAGACGATGAAGCCGACGACCGCGTTCCCGCCGACGACGAAGTTGCCGAACGTCGAGATGACCGTGCCCGCGTTCGCCTGCAGCAGGATGAGGCGCGTCGAGGAGACGTTCAGGGCGAGGCGGAAGAGCGTCGTCAGCAAGAGGAGCGCCGGGAAGGCGGAGAACTCGAGCGGATCTTTCACGTTCAGGGTGACGATCAGGATCAGGAGGGCGAAGGACAGGTTCAGGAGGATCAGCACGTCGATCATGTAGGTCGGCAGCGGGATGATCAGCATGCCGACGATCACGAGCACGAAGAGGATCGTGCCGGACTGCCCCAGCCGTATCATGCGCTACCACCCCCCGGCGTCTGTCCCTTCTGGCGGTAGACGAAGGCGAGGACCTCGGCGACGGCGCGGAAGAGCTCGGGCGGGATCGGGTGGCCGATCTCGACCGATCGGTGCAGCGCCTGGGCGAGGGGGGCGTTCGGCACGATCGGCACGCCGTGCTCGGCCGCTTCCTGCTTGATCCGCTCGGCGACGAAGCCGCGGCCCTTCGCCACCACCTCGGGCGCCTTCATTCTGTTCTGGTCGTACTTCAGCGCCACCGCGAAGTGGGTCGGGTTGGTCACGACGACATCCGCCTCCTTGACCCGGGCGAGCATGCGCATCTGGGCGGCGCGGCGCTGAAGAGAGCGAAGGCGCGCGCGCACGAGGGGGTCTCCCTCGCTGCGCCGCTGCTCCTCGCGCAGTTCCTGGCGCGTCATGCGGATGTCCTGCTCGAACTGCTGGCGCGCGACGAAGTAGTCCATCGCCCCGGCGAGGAGCGCGACGGCGGCGAGCGCGTAGAGAAGCGTTCTCCCGCCCTGGTAGGCGATCGAGAGGCTGTCCGGCAGGGGGTAGATGCCCACCTCGAGCTGGTGCAGGAGGTTCCACCAGATGAGAGCGGCCACCGGCACGATCAGCGCGAGGGTGAGCGCGGAGAGCCCCGTCTCGAGGAAGGAGCGGCGGGAGAGCAGGCGGGTGAACCCCTTCACCGGGTCGAGGCGGGTGAAATCGAGGCGCAGCGGCTGCATGGCGATGCCGTGCTGCGCGACCGGGCCCAGGATCGCGAGCACGAGGCCGATCGCGAGCGCCGGCGCGGCCTGCAGGAGGGTCGTCGTGACGACGCCCCGCATTACGCTCGACGCCCACGCGATGTTCGGGGTCGTCGTCGCCGGGCTGCCGAGGTAGGTGATGAGCGACATGTAGATCCCCTGGCCGGTCGTGCCGAGGGCGAGGAGGATGACGAGCACACCGGCGACCGCGACCGCGCGGCTGACGACGGGAGCCTGCAGCACCATGCCCTGGCGGCGCGCCTCCTGGCGCCGCCTGGGGGTGGCTGCCTCGGTCTTCTGCTCCGGCGTCGACATGTGCCCTCACCTCCTCTTTGGGATCCGGATCAGATGCCGCCGAGATACTGGGTGATGTCCTGTCCGAGCTGCAAAAGCCCGAGGCGCGCCCCGTCCATCAGGAGCGGCAGGGCGATCGCCACGAGCCCCATGCCGAGCCACATCTTCAGGGGGATGTTGAAGGTCAGCACGTTGAGCTGCGGCAGGAGCCGGCCGATCACCGCGCCGACGACGTCGATCAGCATCAGCGCGAGGACGACGGGCGCCGCGATCTCCACCGCGAGCAGGAAGGAGCCGACGAAGGCCTGCACGGCCGCCCCGAGGGCTCCGGGGCCGACGACGAGCTGCGTGACGTTGAGCGGCACGACCTTGAAGCTCTGCACCGCCGCGAACACCAGGAGCTCGACGCCGCCGACCGAGAGGAAGAAGTAGGTGCCGAAGGAGTCGAACCAGTTCGCGATCAGCGTCTCGCTGCCGGCGGCGCTGAAGGGGTTGAAGATCTGCGCCACCGTGAACCCGAGCTCCGCGTCGAGGATCGCGCCCGCGGTGTGGAAGAGGTTGAAGATCAGCGTGGAGAGGAGGCCGATGCCGGCGCCGATCAGCACCTGGGCGAGGACCGCGAGCGGCAGCACCGCCTCCGGCGGCGGGGTCGCCTGGATATTGGTCGAGAGTGTGAACCAGCCGACGAGCAGCCCGAGGAGGATGCGCACCGTCGGGGGCAGCACGGGCGAGCCGGTCACGGGCGCCGTGCCGAAGAGGGACACGACGCGGGCGAAGACCAAAAGCACCGGTCCCCAGACGATGTAGGGCGTAGCCAGGAGTTCGCTCATGGGCCGACGATCACGCCGATGTGCGCGTAGAGCTGGGCCGCGAACCCGACCAGCTGGAGGAGCATCCAGGGGCCGAGGATCAGCAGCACCACCCCGACGGCCAGGATCTTCGGCACGAAGGAGAGCGTCTGCTCCTGCAGGCCGGTGACGGCCTGCACGAGGCTGATCACGAGGCCGACGAACAGCACGAGGCCGAGGACCGGCGCCGAGACCAAAAGCGCCGTCAAAAGGCCGTTCTGCGCGACCTGGATCGCGGAGTCGATGCCCATCCCGTCCCTCCTCCTAGCGGCTCGTCAGGAGCGTCTGGACGACGAGGCCCCACCCGTCCATCAGCACGAAGAGCAACAGCTTCAGCGGCAGCGAGATCAGGGTCGGCGGGACCATCATCATGCCGAGGGCCATCAGCACGGAGGCGACGATGAAGTCGATGATGACGAAGGGGACGAAGAGCAGCACGCCCATCTCGAAGGCGAGGGTCAGCTGGCTGATCGTGTAGGCCGGCACGAGCGCGCTCAGCGGGACGTCCTGCACCGACTTCGGCGGCGGCGCGTGCTCCACGTCGAGGAAGATGGCGAGGTCCTGCTGGCGCGTGCCGCGGGCGAGGAACGCCTTCACCGGCACCTGGGCGCGCGTCGCGGCCTGACTCAGGTTGATCCGCCCCGCGAGGTAGGGCTGCAGCGCCGTCGTCTCGACGCGCGAGAGGGTCGGCGCCATGGTGAAGAAGGTAAGGAAGAGCGCGAGGCCGATGAGCACCTGGTTCGGAGGCACCTGGTTCAGGCCGAGCGCCGTGCGTAGGAGCGAGAGCACGACGACGATGCGGGTGAAGGAGCTCATCAGGAGGACGACGCCCGGCAAGATCGCGAGCAGCGAGAGGAGCGCCAAGAGCGTGATCTGCGGGTTCGACTGCAGCGCGTGGGACACGCTTGGGCCGCTCGGGAGCGGCGCGGCGGCGAGCGCCCGCTGGGGCACCACAAGGAGCGCGAGGAGCAGCGGGGCGAGGGCGTAGAGCCTACGCATCGCCGTCGTCGCGCCCCCCCCGCAGAAGGCGCCTCGTGCTGCGCACGCGGCGCAGGCTCTCCTCGAGCAGGCTGCGGAAGTCCGCCTCGCCGAGGCGCCCGAGGCCGAGCGGCCCTGCATCCTGCACCTCCGAGAGCTGCGAGAGCTCCGCGATCGCCGCGGGGTCCTCGATCCGCTCCAGGAGCTCGACGCGCTGGCCGACCCCGAGCAGCAGGATCTGCCCCCCCACAGAGACGAGCACGAGCGACTGGTTCATCGCGAGCGGCAGGCGGCCGATCACCCGCATGCCCGCCGGCGCCCCGAGGCGGCCCTGCCCCTGGCGCACGAGGCGCACGAGGTAGTAGGCGGCAAGCGCCAGGGCGAGCAGGAAGAGGATCGCGACGAACCAGGCACCCCAGGACACTCCAGGCACCGAAGAGCCCACGCTCTAGCTCCCTTCCCGCAAGCGAAGTTTGAGGGCCCGCTCCTGGGCGGAGCCGATCTCCGTGATGCGCACGCCGAAGTTGTCCTCGACGACGACGACCTCCCCGCGGGCGACCCACTGGCCGTTCGCGAAGATGTCGACCATGTCGCCGACCATCCGGTCGAGGTCCACCACGGTGCCCGGCCCGAAGCGGATGATGTCCTCCACCTTGCGCCGGGTGCGCCCGAGCTCCGCGCGCACCGTCAGCGGCACGTCGTAGAGGAGCTCGAGCGGCGCGGGCGCCGCGGGCCCGGGGCGGGAGTCCGAGACGGGCGGCCACTGCTGCACCTCGAACGGCACGGGCGGCGGCGGCGGGGCGGAGGGCGCGGCCGGCGCCTTCGCCTTCGGCTTCGGCTTCGGCGCCGGAGCCGGGTCCTCGCGCGCCGCCTCCGGCAAGTCCGCCTCGCTCAGGAGGGGGCCCTCGTCCCCGAGAAGAGGTCCATCATCGCCGAGGAGAGGTCCCTCGTCCCCCAGGAGAGGTCCTTCGTCCCCGAGCAGCGGCCCGTCGTCGCCAAAGGGGGCGTCGTCCTCCGCGGAGGCTTCCGCCTCGTCCTCCGCAGAGAAGATCCGCACCACCTCGGCGACGTCCGTCGGGCGCATGTACTGGCGGATCTCGTAGCTGTCTTCGCCCACCAGAACCCGCACGGCCGTCTGCACCCAGTCGCCGCTGAGCGGCGTCGTGTCCTCCGGCACCGGTGCGATCTTCGCCTCAAACGTGCGCCGCAGCACCTCGCCGAGCATGGCGAGCGCCGCCTGCGCGACGCCCTCGAACGCTGCGCCCAGCGCCTCGAGCAGCGCCTGGTCGCACTCGAGCGCACCGTCCAGCACGAGCTGCCCGCTGAGGCGGTAGACGCGCGCGGGCTCCTGCGGCCCCTCCCCCTCGCGCACGCGGCTGACCACGGCCTGCGCGTCCCAGCCGAGCTGTTCCGCGAGGGCGGGGACGCTGCCGCCCCAGGCGAGGTTCTGGACGATCCCGTAGGTCGAGAGGTCCTGGTCATTCAGCACGGCCGAACCCTCCTTCGGCGATCCGCGCGTCGATCTCGAGGCACAGGCGCCGCTGGCGGGCGCGCGCCCAGCCCAGGAACTTCGGACGCCCTTCGACGAGCACGAGCGTCGGCTGCTCGGCGTTCGCGTCGAGCAGCACGACGTCCCCGACCTCGAGGTCGAGGAACTGCGAGACGGTGAGTTCCGCCATGCCGAGCACGGCCGTCATCTCCATCTCGATGCCCAGCGCGGTGCGCTGCAGAAGGCGCGCACCCTCCTCGTCCCCGTCGTGCTGGTCCACGGGGTCCGTGAGCAGGGCGACGGACGTGAGCTTCGGCACGATCGGCTTCATCGCGTCGTACGGCAGCACCACGTGCAGCTCGCCGGTCATGTGCGAGAAGGAGACCTCCACCGTCGCGTGGACGACGGCGTCCTGCTGCCCCACGAGGCGCAGGAACTGCGGGGAGGCCTCGAGCAGCCGGATCGCCGTGTGCAGCCGCTCGACCGACGCCCACGCCTCGCCCAGTGTCTCGATGAAGATCGGGATGCCGCGCTCGAGCACGTGCACGTCGATGTCGGTGAACGCGCGGTCGATCACGTGGACGTCGCCGGACCCGCCCAGGAGCCGGTCGATCAGGCCGTGCGCGAGGTCCGCGTTGAGCTGCAGCATCACGGGCCCTGCGAGCGGCTCCGCCGAGACGGTCGCGACGATGCTCCGCGTCGGCTGCTGGCGTACGACATCCTCGAACATGGTTTGGGAGACGTCGCGCAACTCGCAGGTGACGTGCGTGCGCAGGTAGGCCGTGAGGTACGTGCTGAGGAGGCTCGCGTAGTGCTCGTGGATGCGTTCGAGGCTACGCACCTGGTCGGAGGAGAGACGGCGGGAGCGGCGGAAGTCATAGGCATGCGGCGGTGCCTTGAGCTGCGGCTGCACGTCCACCCTCGCCTTGGCCATACACGCCCCCCTTCCGCGACGTGAAAGATGCTACTGCACGGTGACGACGCTGCTGACCGGCAACTGGGCCGAGCCGATCGTCAGCACGGGCTGCCCGTTCTGCATCGTGAGGCTGCTCACGGTGCCGCTCACGGTCTGGCCGGAGCTCGGGTCGACCGCGGTCACGGTCCGGCCCAGGAGCTGCAGCCCCTGGCTCGCGACCTCGTTTTTGACAAGGCTCTGCGTCAGCTGCTGCAACTGGGTGAGGTCCGTGACCTCGGTGAAGGACGCCATCTCCTGCAGGAACTGGTTGCTCGACAGCGGGTTCAAGGGGTCCTGGTTCTGCATCTGGGAGACGAGCAGTTGCAAAAAGTCATTCTGGGTCAGGCCGCCGATGCCCGCCGTACTGTTCGAGGTGCCCGTGCCCTGCGTCGTCTGGGTCGTGGCACCGAGCGGAGCGATTCCCGACATGCTAGTTCCCCCCTCCTGCACTGGTGCGCCGCGCGGGCCGTACGGTCTGGCGGCGGTCCTGCGTCATGACCTCAACGTGCGCCTTCCCGAGGCCGAGCGACTCGAGCCGCTGGCGAAGCTCCCCTTGGCTCATCTGCAGCACCGCCGCCGCCGCGGGTTCCTCCGCCCGCAGGATCGCCAGCAGGCCGTCCGCGCCGGCGCGCAGGGTCACGTTGACGTGCCCGAGCTGCGGCGGGTTCAACGCGATGCGCACCATCGACGCGCCGCCCTGCTGGACGTGCGGCGCCTCCGCCTGGGCGGCCTGCGCGATCTGCACCGACACCTCGCGGGAGAGGCCCGGGGTCGCGCGTCCCGCCTGGGCCTCGCCTGCGCCCGCGGCTGCGAGGACGTCCTGGGATCTTTGTGCCGTAATTCGATGGGTTTCGCCACGAACCGTGGACATTCCCGCTCTGCCAATTGCGGCATTCGCTGTCTGTGTCGCGCGCGCGCCCTTGACTTCGAGGGCCGCCTGCACCAGGGCGCGCGACGCCTGCGCGGCGGGGGCGGGCTCCTTCCCGTTCGATGGGGCCTGCGGCGCCGAGACCGGCGCCTGCTGTACGGCGGGGCGGGAGAGGGGAGACTGCAGCGCCGGCGCCGCGCTTTGGGCAGTGACGCCCGCGGCAACCGCGGCCTTCGCCGCCGCGACCGGGGCAGCAGCGGGGAGGGCCGGGCGACTGGCGCCGCTCGCCGCGGCGGCAGGATCAAGGGTCTTCACAACTTGGGTTGCGGGAGCCGGGACCTGCAGCCTCCAGCTGCCCGCCGAAGGTGCCGCGGCGGTCTGCAGCGCCGTCTTCTCCACCGCCGCTCCAACCGGGCCCGCGGCTGTCTGAGCCGTCGTCGCGGCTGTCTGAGCCGTCACCGCTGGTGTCTCAGGCGGCTTCGCGGCTAGCGCAACCGGCTTCGCGGCCAGCGCAACCAGCTTCGCGGCTAGCGCAACCGGCTTCGCGGCTAGCGCAACCGGCTTCGCGGCTGCCGTGCCGGGCTGCTCTGCAACCGTACCGTGCGGCGAGGTCACTGCCACCGGCGCGGGACCGGCCGGCT
>DAHVRS010000010.1 GCA_027322375.1 Brachybacterium sp.
CCGCGAGCCGCCCGCGCTGCTCATCCCGGGCACGCGCGTGCGCTTCAGCCCGCAGCGCACCATCTCCCGCTCCTCGGCCATGACCGCCGCGGCGCTCTCCCGGGCCGCACGGGAAGCCGCCGCGGTCCGGGCACGCCTCGCACGGCGCCGCACCGAGGTCGCCGTCGCCGATGCACGCGAAGCGTTCGAGGTGCTCTCCCCCGGCCCTCTCGCGCTCGTGCAGGACAGCGGCCGGCCTGGTCAGGCGGCGATCGGGGTGAGCCCTTCGGGTGCCTTCGACCAGGGGGCGCTGCTGCGCGCGAACCTCGCTGTCGGGAACCCGTCAGGTGCGGCGGCGCTCGAGGTGGTCGCAGGCCCGCTTCTGCTCCGGGCGGTCTCGGCGAGCGTCGTCGCCCTCGCCGGAGCCTTCGCACCGGTCTCGATCCATCACGCCGATCCGGAGCTAGTGGACGTGCACTTCGAGGCCGACGCAGCGAGTGGTCGCGCGCTCGCGCTGGACCCCGGGGACCGGCTCGAGGTGGGACTCGCCGCGAGCGGGCTGCGGCTCGTCCTCGCACTGCGCGGCGGGATCCGCGCGGTGCGTCCCGCCGACGGGTCGGCCGACGCTGCGGGGACAGGTGCTGCTGGCTCGGGCGCCGCCAGTGCGGGCGTTGCGGGAACGGTGTGCGCCGAGGTGCTCGGCGCGAGCTCCCGCGACACGCTCTCGGGCCTGGGCCCGGCGCCGCTGCGCACCGGCGACCTGCTGCTCGTCGGCCCCGGACGAGGGCTGGAGGCCGTGCCCGAAGCGGAACCCGTCGCGCAGGTCGAGACGGAATCCGAGGCGGAACTCGACGCAGGCGACAAGCCGCTCGAGATCCCGGTGCACCTGGGCCCGCGGCACGAGCTGCTCGGCGCCGAGGCGGTCTCAGCTCTGCTGGAGACGACCTGGACCGTGCGCCCGGACTCGGACCGGGTGGGAGTCCGCCTGGACGGTCCCGCCCTGCCGGTGCCCGACGGCGCCGGGACGGTGCCGAGCGAGCCGATGCTGCCCGGCGCCGTGCAGGTCCCGCCCTCGGGACTGCCGGTCGTCTTCGGGCCCGACCATCCCACGACCGGCGGTTATCCCGCGATCGCGGTGGTCACCCGGCAGGGCCTGGATGCACTCGCCCAGGCCGCGGCGGGCACGACGCTGCGCTTCGTGGACGCGGCCGTCTCGGCCAGCTGACCGCGATGCGGTGCTGGTGGCGCGGTGATCGTGTCGCAACGGTCGCCGCGCCGCAGCCGCATCGCCGGGACGGCCTCGCGGAGCCGCACCGGGCGATGACACGATGAGGGCATGCCTCGCCTCCTGCCCGACCCCGCCTATTTCGCCAGCCTCCCGAAGGTCATCTCCTCCGGCGCCGTGATCCTGCGCGACGAGCACGGCAAGATCGTGGTCGAGAAGCCGAACTATCGCGACCACTGGCTGCTGCCCGGCGGCGGCGTCGACGCCGGCGAGGACGCCCGGGAGTGCGCGCGGCGCGAGGTGCTCGAGGAGCTCGGGCTCGAGGTGGAGATCGGCCGGTTGCTCACCGTGGACTGGCTGCCCTCGAACACTGTCCGCAGCGCCCCGATGGGCGTGCATTTCCTGTTCGATGCCGGGGTCATCCCGCGCGCCGAGCTCGAGGCCACAATCGTCCCGCAGGCCGAGGAGCTGGACGGATGGGACCTCATCGACGAGGCCGGCGCGGAGATCCTCTCCCCCTGGGGCGCGGCCCGAGTGCGGCGCGCGCTCGCGGTGCTGCGCGGCGAGGCCGACGTCGACTTCGTCTCCTACACCCCGCGCTGAGGACGAGGCCGAGCGCAGTGCGCATCCCGTGCCAGAGCAGGTGCCTGAGCACCGCACCGAGCGGGAATCCGACCCTTTCCGTCTCGCCCCTCGAACGCAACCGATTCGAGACCTGACCCTTTTTCTCACAGTGACCAGGAGTCTCGTCAGCCGCAGCGCCCGCAGCCTCGCATTGATGTGACCTGTGCCGCACGGTCTGCGACGGAAGTGCGCGATGCTGTGGCCACCCCACTCCCCGGCACCGGAGATGAGCATGAGCCCCGCATCCGTCCCCACGCAGGAGCCGACCGCCCCCGTCGGCCCCGAGCTGACCAGGTCGCAGCGCCTGGATCGCCTCCCCTTCACCCGCAAGCACGGCAAGCTGCTGGGCGCCTCCGGCATCGGCTGGGCGCTCGACGCGATGGACGTGGGCCTGATCAGCTTCGTCATCGCCGCGCTCAGCGTGCACTGGGACCTCGCGAAGTCCGATGGCTCCCTCATCGCCTCCGCCGGCTTCGCGGGCATGGCGATCGGTGCGAGTGTGGGCGGCCTGCTTGCCGACCGGCTGGGCCGACGCTCCGTCTTCGCACTCACCCTGCTCGTCTACGGGCTCGCGACCGGCGCCTCCGCCCTCGCGATGGGCGTGGGCGCGCTGATCGCGCTGCGCTTCGTGGTGGGCCTGGGCCTCGGCGCCGAGCTGCCCGTCGCCTCGACGCTCATGAGCGAGTTCGCGCCCGCCCGCATCCGCGGCCGCGTCATCGTGTGGCTCGAGGCGTTCTGGGCGCTGGGCTGGATCCTCGCCGCCGTGATCGGCACCTTCGTCGCCGCCTCCGGGCCGACGGGCTGGCGCTGGGCGCTCGCGATCGGCCTCATCCCCGCGGTCTACTCGCTCGTGATCCGCCTGGGCATGCCCGAATCGGTGCGCTTCCTGGAGTCCAAGGGCCGCCACGACGAGGCCGAGGCCGTGGTCCGCGAGCTCGAGGCCGCCGCCGGGATCTCGGCCGACGCCGCCGCGTCCGCCGACGCCTCCACCACCGGCTCCGGCGCCGCTGTGGTCGTCGATGAGCGCGTCGCGGCCGGCGAGGTGGGCGTGATCCCCGCGGCCGACGAGGTCGCCGAGACCGGCGGCATCTGGTCGCCTGGCCTCCGCCGCCGCACCGCCGGGCTGTGGGCGGTGTGGTTCTGCATCAACCTCTCCTACTACGGCGCCTTCATCTGGATCCCGACGCTGCTGGTGGACCGCGGCTTCGACCTCACGAAGTCGTTCACCTTCACGCTGATCATCACCCTCGCCCAGATCCCCGGCTACGCGGCCGCGGCCTGGCTCATCGAGGTGCTCGGGCGGCGCTGGACGCTGACCCTGTTCCTCGCCGGGTCGGCGCTGTCCGCGGTGGGCTACGGCCTCGCGGGCTCGGAGGCGATGATCATCGCGGCCGGCTGCGCACTGAGCTTCTTCAACCTCGGCGCCTGGGGCGCGCTGTACGCGATCGGGCCGGAGCTCTACCCCACCCGCGTGCGCGGCACCGGCACCGGGGCCGCGGCCGCCTTCGGCCGCCTCGCCTCGATCATCGCGCCGTTCCTGGTGCCGGCGCTCGTGCTCACCGGCGGTCAGGGCCTCGCGTTCACGACCTTCGCGCTCGCCTTCGCCCTCGCGGCCGCCGCGGCGTTCACCCTCCCCGAGCAGCGCGGCAAGGCGCTCGCGGAGTAAGCAGGGTACGGCTCAGGCCGACCCGATCGAGCGCGCCTCTTCCCCATGCAGCAATCGTGCACGGAGGGACTTTCCGCCTCATTGCTGCACTGAGGGCCTCGAGGGGAGCCCCTCATGGCGACATCGGCAGACTGGGCCGTCGGCCCGCGTTCCGAGTACAACGAGGTCGACCTTCATGACCTCAGCCCCGCTGACCTCCAGCGCGCGATCGATCTCTTCCGCAAGGTCACCGACCAGCGCCTGGAAGAGCGCATCGCCCTCCACCACCGCCTCAACGCAGCGTTCCTCGAGGGCGGCGTCGAGCTCGTCTCCCCTGCCGCGCAGAGGCAGGCGCTGAAGAGCGCCTCCCTGCGCAGCCGGCTCCTCGAGGAGGGGGCGTGGAGACCTACGAGTCCCTTGCGGCGCTCCGCGACGCCACCGAGAGCTCCACCCGGACCTGGGTGGCGCGTCAGCGCACCGCGGGCCGCCTCGTCACCGTGGAGGTGCAGGGCCGGACACTCATCCCTGCCATCCAGCTGACCGAGGACGGCGCACTGGATCGGCCCGTCGCACAGCTCGTCGAGCCGCTCGTCGCCGCGGGGCTCGGCTCCTGGGGCGTCTGGTCCTGGCTCACGGCCCCGGATGGCAGGCTCAGCGGCGACGTACCCGTCAAGATCGTGCACGAGGAGCCCGAGCGCGCCCTGCGTGCAGCGCAGCGCTACGCCCGCGAGCTCGAGACGGACCGGACTCTCGCGTGACTCGCACTGGCGTGCCAGGTGCTGGCGTGACAGATGCTCGCGCGTGAGGGGAGACTTCCCGTGACGACACTGCCCGTCGGGAGCTCGTGGCATCGCGTCTACCACGCTCGCTTCGGCTGCGCCGAGCCGAACCCCGGGTACGGCGACAGCCGCTTCGCACCTTTCGACGCCGCGCACACTGGACAGAGAATCCCTGGGCAGCGCGTCCCCACGCTCTACCTCGCGGCAACCCCGGAGGCCGCGCTGCTCGAGACCGCTCTCCACGGAGTCTCCGAGTGGGAACCTCGCGAGGTCGCCGAGCTGAGCCTGCTGAGTCTGCATCATGCACAGCTGCGCCTCCCGGAGGGGCTGGTCTTCGCGGACCTTCGCGATCCGCAGCTGGACGCGTTGACGCTCGATCGCTCGAGCATCGCCTCCAGCAGCGCGGAGCACTACCCCTGCACGCGGTCCGTCGCGAAGGCGATCCACGCCGCGCCCCAGGCAGTGGACGGCACCCTCTGGCGCTCCCGCCAGACGGAGCTGAACGACAGGCCTCCCGCTGAGGTGATGGTCGTCTTCGCTGATCGTCCGCATGGTCGCCGCGAGGCCTGGGCTCTCGCACCGCACACCCACTCCTCCGGGACGCTCCTCGAGGGGGCGGGCCGGCTCTGGCTGGACGAGCTCGCCGACGCCCTCGACATCACCCTCTTCAGCGACGACGTCTAGCGGCATGACGCAGGCCCCGGCGGCGGTGAGCAGAGCGCCCACCACCGCCGGGGCCCGCGGGCGTCACACCCTGCCGGAGAGAGTTCTTCGATGTTCTGTTCCAGCAGGGTGGAACAGAACATCGAAGAACTCCCCTGGCCCGGCGGGATGGGGCGGGACGTTGGCGCCCCGACAGTACGGGGCCGGCGCCGCCGTGCGGCACCGACCCCGGTCAGGTCACTTGTCGAGCGAGCCGTCGTAGGCGCAGATCGCGTCGACCTTCTC
>DAHVRS010000012.1 GCA_027322375.1 Brachybacterium sp.
CTGCTCGAGCGGCTCCTCGAGGGCCGACGGCTGGGCCGCGCCTGGCTCGCCGCCGCAGCCCTCGGCATCGCGGGTTGCGCGGTGCTGTGCGCGGCGACGATGCGCGACGCGCCGGCCGACGGGCCTGCCACCCTCGTGGGGGTGGGGCTCGGTGTGATCGCCGGGGCGACCTATGCGCTCTACTCCTGGGCCGCGCATCGCCTCATGGGGCGGGGGATCGGGCGTGCGGCAACGATGGGGGCCGTGTTCGGGCTCGGCGGGCTCGCCCTGCTGCCGGTGCTCGCCCTCACCGGCGCGCCGCTGCTCGAGACCGGGCAGGCCTTCGCCGTCGGCGCCTATATGGCGCTCGTGCCGATGTTCCTGGGCTATGTGCTCTTCGGGATCGGCCTGACCCGCATCCCGGCGAGCACGGCGACGACCCTTACCCTCGCCGAGCCCGCGGTCGCGGCAGTGCTCGCCGTGCTCGTCGTGGGGGAGCGCCTGCCCATGCTCGGCTGGCTGGGACTCGTCGGGATCGGACTCGCGCTGCTGCTCGCGACCTCGACGCCCGGGCGGCAAGAGATGTGATGTCGGCCGGAGATGACTGGCCACGCTGTGGCGTCGGCGGGAAATCTCCGAGCCGGCTGCGACGTCGGCTGAACAGGATCTCGGACAGGAGAAAGGCCGCTGTCCAGTGCTTCCACTGGCCAGCGGCCTTCTGTCTCGGTCGGGCTGACAGGATTTGAACCTGCGACCCCTTGACCCCCAGTCAAGTGCGCTACCAAGCTGCGCCACAGCCCGAGACCCTCCGTCACCGGAGGACCGAGGAACACCTTACCCGTCCCGAGCCCGTGGAGCGAATCGGAAAGGGCGTGACCTGCGGCACCTGTGGCGGATCCCGGATCGCGGGCAGTCGTGGGATAAAGGCGCAGGCGAAGCTCGTCGCGATCAGGCCACGTGGGGCGGCCAGGCCTTCCCGACCGCGCCACCTCCAGCTCCTAGACTCCCGGATATGCGCGAGCCAGGGACCCTGCGAGACGGGGAGCACACCACCCCGCACGGGGAGACCCCGTACTCGCCCACCTCCCTCCTGCGCGCGCTCACCGCGGATCCGTACAGCGTGGACACCCTGCGCGAGGACGAGCACCCCGCCGCGGAGGCGACCCCGCCGGACACCCTTCCCATGCGGCTGCTCACCCTCGTCCTCGCGATCGTGCTCGGCGTGATCGTTGCCGTCGCCGTCTCGGATCTGCGGGCCGACGCGCACGGTGCGGACAGCCCCCGCGCCCTCCTCGAGCAGGAGGTCCTGGACAGCCGCGCCGAGGCCGAGCAGCTCGAGGGCGAGCGCGACGCCCTCGAGGAGCAGATCCTCGACGCGCAGGGTGAAGTGCTCGACGAGGCGAGCGACGGCGGGGCGGAGCGCCTGGCAGTCCTCGAGCGCGCGGGGGCGGGCACCGCCCTGACCGGTCCCGGCGTGGTGCTCGTGCTGGAGGACTCCGCACCGCTGCCGGCGAGCCCCGGTGATGCGACCGGCGCCGTCAACCGCGTCACCGACGGCGACCTGCAGATCGCGGTCAACGGGCTGTGGGCGGCGGGCGCCGAGGCGATCGACATCAACGGCCAGCGCGTCAGCAGCACCACCGCGATCCGCACCGCCGGCTCCGCGGTCCTCGTCGACTTCCGGCCCCTGTCCCCGCCGTACCGGATCACCGCCCTCGGCGACCCGGAGCAGCTGCGCCCCGGGGTCCGGGAGGGCGAAGCGGGGGAGTACCTCTCCGAGATCTCCACCCGCTACGGCATCCGAACCTCGTGGGAGGCCGGCGAGGACTACACCGTCCCCGCCCGCAGTGTCGGCACCCTCCGCGAGGCGAAGGTGCTCGACGATTCCGCCGGCTCCGGCGCCGGCACGCACCCGGACACCCCGCCGACGGACGCCCCGTCCGGCTCATCCACCGCCGCGCCGAGCGGCACCGAGGAGGACTCCCCGTGATCGCCATCATCGGCCTGGTGCTGGGCATCGTGCTGGGCGCGGTCGTCCAGCCCGACGTCCCTGTCGCGCTGCAGCCCTACCTGCCCATCGCGGTCGTCGCGGCGCTGGACACCCTCGCCGGGGGTCTGCGGGCGAGCCTCGACGGCGCCTTCGACTCCCACGTGTTCATCACCTCCTTCCTGTTCAACGTGCTCATCGCCGCGTTCCTCGTCTTCCTCGGTGACCAGCTCGGGGTCGGCTCCCAGCTCTCCACCGCCGTGATCGTGGTCCTCGGCATCCGGATCTTCTCCAACGCGGCGGCGATCCGGCGCCTCCTGTTCCGGTCATGAGCGACGGCACCCGCACCCCGCAGAGCCGAGAGCAGCAGCGCCTGGTGTGGCGCCGCCTCGTCGACACGCTCCGCCCCCAGGCGAACCTCGCCCAGCTGATCGTGGGCCTGCTGTGCCTGCTGCTGGGCCTGTCGATCGCCGCCCAGCTGCGCGCGGGCGATGACTCTCTCGAGGGCGCCAGCCAGCAGGAGCTGGTCCGGCTCCTGGATGAGTCCGGCCGCCACGTCTCCGACCTCGAGGTGGAGAACGCGGAGCTCGACCGCACCCTGGAGGCGCTGCGTTCCGGCCGCGAGGGCGACGTCGCCGCGCGCAACGCCGCCGAGGAGCGCCTGCAGGACCTCGAGATCCTCGCCGGGACCGTGCCCGCCCAGGGCCGCGGCATCGTCGTCTCGATCGCCGACCCGACCGGGGAGGTGCGCGCCTCGACCCTGCTGGGCGTCATCCAGGAGCTGCGCAACGCCGGCGCCGAGGTGATCCAGATCGAGGACGTCCGCGTGATCGCCTCCACCTCGATCACCACCGAGCCCGACGGCACGCTCAGCGTCGACGGCACTCGCATCGAAGCGCCCTACGAGGTGCGCGCGATCGGCGACCCCGCTGTCATGGAGCCCGCGCTGCGCATCCCCGGCGGCGCGGCCGACGCGGTCTCCGGCGACGGCGGCACCCTCGCCGCCGCCACCGAGGACGAGGTCGTGATCGACGCCGTGGTGCCTCTGGGCACCCCCGAGCACACTCAGGTGGTCAAGTGATCGTCAAGGAATGACCGAGCGAGGCCAGAACGGCCCGTAAACCCATCTCGACATGCGAGGATGGACAGGCCGAACCCTGCGCATCCATCGCGCAGGGACCGCCGCAGGCCAGGAAGGGGTGCGAGGTGTCAGGGAACACCGAGTGGAACGACGAGAATCTCGACCACACCACGAAGCTGAGCGCGATCTCGCCCAGTGACCCCATCGAGGACGGCGAGTCCGGCCTCACCTCGCAGGACAAGCGCGCGATCGAGAACCTGCCGCCCCACAGCGCGCTGCTCATCGTGCGCAAGGGCCCGAACCTCGGTGCCCGCTTCCTGCTGGACTCCGAGACCACCGTCGCGGGTCGCCATCCCAAGAGCGAGAT
>DAHVRS010000039.1 GCA_027322375.1 Brachybacterium sp.
CCACCTGCCACTGGCGCCTCAGCGCCTGGGTGAAGACCTCGATCCCGAGACTCGTCCTCGCCTCGTCGCCGTCCATGCATTCCCCCATCGCCGAGACCTGTCGTCACGAACCGTCCCGTCGCCGATCACGGGTCGCGCTGCTCAGCGTGGTCCGGCCCTCCGGGATACGCGTCCGTTCGCCTTCCCCTGGCCTTCGTGACTCGGTAGTGTAGTACACGCCGGGCGAAACGGACATTTCTCCGCGGAGGGATCCGCCGGAGGCCGACCCGCCCCGACTGCGTCGTCGAGCGGATGGAGGACGAGATGCAGGCCCCGAAGGTGAGCGTCGTGATGGCGACGCGGGACCGTCCCGAGCTGCTGCGCCGGGCGGTGCGGTCGGTGCTCTCCCAGGACTACGAGGGCCACATCGAGGTGGTGCTCGTCTTCGACGGCACGGAGGTCGACGAGCTCCTCGACCTCCCCCGCCCCGAGCGGCGCACCCTGCGCGCCGTGGCCAACTCCCGGACCCCCGGGCTCGCCGGCGGCCGCAACACCGGGATCCTCACCGCCACCGGCTCGCTCATCGCCCTGTGCGACGACGACGACGAGTGGCGTCCCGCGAAGCTCTCGCGGCAGGTCCCCCTCTTCGAGGACCCCGAGGTGGTCCTCGCCGCGACGGGCATCGAGATCCATTCGAGCGGCGGCTCCCATGTGCGCGTCCCTCCGACGCGGATCGACCTCGCCGATCTGCTGCGCTCCCGGATCCAGGAGCTGCATCCCTCGTCGTTCGTGCTGCGCGCCGACGCGCTCCACGGCGCGCTGGGGCTCGTGGACGAGGAGCTCCCCGCCTCGTACGGAGAGGACTACGACATGCTCCTGCGGGCGGTCCAGGTGGGGCGCATCGCCTCGGTCCCGGACCCGCTCACCGTCATCCACTGGGACCGGACCAGCTACTTCACCGAGAAGTGGCAGGGGATCGTCGACGGGCTCGGCTATCTCCTGGACAAGCACCCGCAGTTCGCCTCCCACCGCGTGGGCCGTTCGCGCATCGAGGGGCAGATCGCGTTCGCGCACGGTGCGCTGGGCGATCGCCCGCGTGCTCGGGACTGGGCCTTCCGCGCGATCCGCAACGACCCGCGGCAGCCGCGCGCCTATCTGGCGATGATGGTCGGCATGGGGGTGGTCTCCGGGGAGACGGTGATGGCGGCCCTGAATCATCGGGGACGAGGGGTCTGACGTGCCCCGCCTGACGGTCCTCGTCCCGGTCCATTCGGCCGAGCGGACCCTTCCCGCTGCGCTCTCCAGCACGCTGCGCCACCTCCCGCGGGACGCCGGGATCGCGGTCCTCGACGACGGCAGCCTCGACCGGAGCGCAGAGGTGGCCCGTGCGTTCGACGATCCGCGACTGACGGTGCGTACCCGGGAGAACGGCGGGGTCGCGAGCGCCCTCAACGAGCTGCTCGAGACCACGGACAGCGAGTTCGTCGCCCGGATGGACGCCGACGACGTCGTCCTGCCCGGACGCTTCCGCCGGCAGCTGAGGGCGCTGACAGGGCGGGACCGGGGCCCGGGCGGTCCGCCCCGCCCCGACGCCGTCTTCACGACCGTCGTCCAGTTCGGCGACGGAGCGCGCCCGGTGCCCCGACCGAGCCGGATCGCCCCGGAGGACTTCGGCCTGCACCTGCTGCTCACCAATCCCGTCGCGCATCCCACCCTGATGGCGCGACGCTCCGCGCTGGAGCGCGTCGGGGGCTACCGGGAGGTGCCGACCGAGGACTACGACCTCTGGCTGCGCCTCGCGGCGGGCGGGGCGCGGCTCGAGCGGCAGGCGCTGCCCGGGCTCGCGTACCGGATGCACCCGGGGCAGATCACCGCCTCGGCGACGTGGCGGCGCGCCTCCTGGACGGACCCGACGATCAGCGCGGCGTTCGCGGAGCTCTCCGAGCTCCTCCTGGGCCGCTCCGCCCGCAGGATCACGACGCTCTGCGTGAACGACTCCCTGGGGCCGACGGAGAAGCGGGCGGAGTTCGCGCGCTTCGTCGCGCTCGTCACGACTGCGATCGACCGGCGCCCCGCCGCCTCCCGGCGAGCTCTCCGCCGCAAGCTCGACGAACGGTCCCGCTGGTTCGAGGGCCGCCTCCAGGAGGAGCCCTCCCGTGCCGTCTCCTGACCCCTCCTCCGGCGCGAGGTCGGTACTGGACGCCGACCGTCGCGCGAACGCTCACTACCTCAAGAGCAGGCTGGTCCTGCGGTGGCTGCGCGCAGCGCAGTCCTGGCGCCGACGCACCGGGCCGCTGGGACGCATCGGCCACCTCCTCGTGGGCGGTTCGTACAAGCTCGTCACCGAGGGGATGCTCGGCATCGAGCTCCCCGCGAGCACCGAGGTCGGCGCCGGGCTGCGCCTCCGCCACGGTGTGGGGATCGTGGTCAACCCGGCGACCCGGATCGGCCGCGGGGTCATGATCCGTCAGCACGTGACCCTGGGGAACCGTCGGAGCACCGCGGACTGCCCGGTCATCGAGGACGACGTCGAGATCGGCGCCGGAGCGGTGATCATCGGCGCCGTGACCGTCGGCCGAGGCGCCCGGATCGGCCCCAATGCCGTCGTGGTCCGGGACGTCCCCCCGGGAGCGGTGGTCTACTCGCCGCGCAGCGA
>DAHVRS010000049.1 GCA_027322375.1 Brachybacterium sp.
CGCCCACGGACAGCTCGACCGCGAGCTCCGCGGTGATGTCGCCGTTCGCGCGTCCGCGCACGCCGTCGGTGCCGAAGAGTCGTGCCACAGGGTTCTCCTTGTGAGGATCGGGGTCAGTAGCGGTCGGGCCTTCGGGGCGTCGAGGGGGATCGCCCCCGTGATGCTCCGCGCACCGGTCTGGTCCGGGGCCGGGCAGGCGCCGCGGCTCCGCTGTGAGACTACCCGCTGGGCGGGCGGGGACCGGCCCCACCCCCTCGTCATGGACCCGGCAGGCCGATAGTTTGGAGGGATGCCCGATCCCGTCCAGCTGCCCAGCCTGCTCCCCTCCGCGATCAGCCACCACGTGGGCGATCGCACCGCGAGCCGGGGACTGGCCGCGGCCCGGGCGGGCCGTGTCACCGATCTCACCTGGGACACGGACTCCGCGACCGTCGCGGCACGGGTGAGCGACGAGGACGGCGTGGTGAATCGCGCCGAGGTGGAGCTCGTGGAGTACGAGGAGGATTCCGTCTCCCGCCGCTTCCACACCGCGGGGCCGGGCGGGCTGTGGCGGCCGCGGGAGTCCGGCTGCGACTGCATGGCCGGGGAGTCCTGCGCGCATGTCGCCGCGACTCTCTACCACCTCAACGATCTCGCGGCCCGCGTGGTCGAGGAGGCGCCGCCGGCGGAATGGCGCAGCGTGCTGCGACCCCTGCTGAACGCCACGCCCTCGACCGCCCGCACAGGAACGACAGGGACGGGCACGGGCACCGCGACCCTGCCGCGCCCGCTCGCGCTGCGCTTCGACCTCGAAGCCGCGACCTCCGGCACCGGCGTCTCCCGCCACCACCGCGAGATCGCCACCGCCGAGCACGTCAGCGCCGGCGCGGAGCTGTGGCTGGGGATGCGCCCCCTGACCCGCGGCCGCAAGGGCGCCTGGATCAAGGGCGACCTGTCCTGGCGCACCTTCGAGTACCGCCAGGCGGGACGCGAGTACGACCAGGTCCACGGCGAGGCGCTGACCCGCCTGTTCGCCGCCGCGTCGGTGGAGCGCTCCTACTCGAGCGGCACGATCGAGCACCTCTGGCTGAACTCGCTCACCTCGCCGCTGCTGTGGCAGTCCCTCGAGCACGCCCGCGCCGTCGGGGTGGAGCTCCTGCCGGGCAGCGGCCTTGCAGCGCTGGATCTTGCGACCACGGCCGACGCGGCCCTCGACCTGCGCGCCGACGGCACCTCCGGCGAGCTCGACGTCCGTCCCCGGATCACGCTCGACGGCGCCCTCGCCCCGGAGGGCCGCCTGCTCGGCGCGGCCGGGGTGCTCGACGTCCATGTGAGCGAGGACGAGCAGCTCACCGCTCGGATCGCACCGCTGCCCTCCCCCGTGCCGCGCGCCCTGCGCAGCCTCCTGCAGCGCCGCCAGGGGCTGCGGATCCCCGCCGCGGACAGGGAGAGCTTCCTCGAGCTCGCCTACCCTCAGCTGCGCGCGCTCACCACGGTCACGAGCTCGGACGAGTCCGTGGAGCTGCCCGCCGCGCGCCGCCCCACCCTGCACCTCGAAGCGGCCTACGCCTCCGGGGACCGGCTCGCGCTGCGCTGGTCGTGGCGCTATCACGACCCCGAGCGGATCCTGCCGATGGACCGCCGTCAGGGCGCGCACCGCGACCTCGACCACGAGGAGGAGGTGCTCGCCGAGGCGATGACGCTGTGGCCGCTCGCAGGCGCGGACGCGCCCGACCTCCTCACCGGCACGGACACCGCGCACTTCACCGAGCACGTGCTCGACGCGCTCGCGGCGCTCGACCACGTCGAGGTCGAGATCACCGGCACCCGCCACGCCTATCGCGAGCTGGACGGAGCACCGAAGGTGCGCGTCACCCAGCACGACTCGCCGGGGAAGAACGACTGGTTCGACCTCGGCTTCGACATCACCATCGAGGGCCGGCAGATCCCCTTCCCGAGCCTGTTCGTGGCCCTCGCCCGCGGCCGCTCGACCCTGCTGCTGCAGGACAAGACGTACTTCTCCCTGGACCATCCGGCGTTCGACGCGCTGCGGGAGCTGATCCGGGAGGGTGAGGCGCTCGCGGAGTGGGAACCGGAGCAGCAGCGGATCAGCCGCTTCCAGATGGACCTGTGGAACGACCTCGAGGAGATCTCCGAGGAGACCGTCGCGGCGGAGGAGTGGACCCGCATCGCCCGCTCGCTGCGCGATCTGGAGATCCCCCCGGCTCCCCCGCTGCCGACGGGCCTCGAGGCGGAGCTTCGTCCCTACCAGCGCGAGGGCTTCGCGTGGCTGACGTTCCTGCACGCCCACGGGCTCGGCGGCGTGCTCGCCGACGACATGGGCCTGGGCAAGACGGTGCAGACCCTCGCCCTCATCGCACACGCCCGCGGGCAGGACCCGCAGGGGGACCCGTTCCTCGTCGTCGCGCCCGCCTCAGTGCTGCCGGTGTGGCGGCGGGAGGCGGAGCGCTTCACCCCGGGCCTGCGCGTGGCCGTGCTGGACCGCACCTCCGGGGCGCGCGGCACGGACCTGCGCACCGCGCTCCGCGGCGCGGACCTCGTCGTGACCAGCTACTCGGTGCTGCGCATCGACGAGGAGGAGTTCGCGGAGGTGCCGGTTCAGGGCTTCATCCTCGATGAGGCGCAGTTCGTGAAGAACCGCCGCTCCCGCACTCACCGGGCGGCGAAGGGCGTGCGCGCCCGAATGCGGCTCGCGATCACGGGCACCCCGATGGAGAACTCGCTGGATGACCTGTGGGCGATCCTCGATCTGGTCGCGCCGGGCCTCGTCGGCACCGCGATCGGGTTCCGCAAGCGGTTCACGCTCCCGATCGAGACGGGCGAGCATCCCCAGCGGATGGCGCTGCTGCGCCGGCGGATCCGCCCGTTCGTGCTGCGCCGTACGAAGGAGCTCGTCGCCGCCGAGCTGCCGGAGAAGCACGAGGAGGTGCTGCGCGTGACGCTCTCGCCCGAGCACCGCGCGGTCTACGACTCGGTGCTGCAGCGGGAGCGGAAGAAGGTCCTGGGGCTCATCGACACGGACCTGGACCGCTCGCGCTTCATCGTCTTCCGCTCCCTCACGCTGCTGCGGATGCTGGCGCTGGATCCCTCGCTCGTGGATGCGGAGGAGTACGGCGATGTGCCCAGCTCCAAGCTCGAGGCGCTCTTCGACCGGCTCGCCGAGGTGATCGGAGCGGGGCACCGGGTACTGCTGTTCAGCCAGTTCACCTCCTATCTGGATCGGGTCGCCGCCGAGCTCGAGCGGCGCGAGGTGCCCTTCGCGCACCTGGACGGCTCGACCCGGGACCGCGATGCGGCGGTCAGCGGCTTCCGCGACGGGGACGCGCCGGTGTTCCTCATCTCGCTGAAGGCCGGCGGCTTCGGCCTCACCCTCACCG
Organism: Brachybacterium sp.; assembly: GCA_027322375.1. GTDB lineage: Bacteria > Actinomycetota > Actinomycetes > Actinomycetales > Dermabacteraceae > Brachybacterium. Next base: position 3,378 of record DAHVRS010000049.1, read on the forward strand.
AGGCGGATTACGTCTTCCTGCTGGATCCGTGGTGGAACCCGGCCGCGGAGAACCAGGCCGTGGACCGCGCCCACCGCATCGGCCAAGAGCGCCAGGTGATGGTGTATCGGATGATCGCGGAGGACACGATCGAGGAGAAGGTCCTCGCGCTCCAGCAGCGCAAGGCCGAGCTGTTCGATGCGCTCACCGATGGCGGAGAGGCCTTCCGCGCCGCCGTCACCGCCGAGGACCTGCGCGAACTGCTGAGCTGACACCGAGGCCGCGGCGGAGGAGCCGAGCCCGGAGAGGAACAGCTCCGCAGCGCCGCCCCGGTGTCAGGGCACGACGGCCAGCAGCGAGAGCGCGGAAGGTCAGCGTTGTGAGGTGATCCCCCCTGCCCGCCTCGCTCACCACACCTCGAACTCCAGAGCACCCAGAACGCGACGATGCCCCCGACCCGGAGGTCGAGGGCATCGTGCGCGAAGCGGGATCTCGGCGGAGCGATCCTCCGCGCTCGATCAGCGCTTGGAGTACTGCGGCGCCTTGCGTGCCTTCTT
>DAHVRS010000050.1 GCA_027322375.1 Brachybacterium sp.
GGGAACACGTCGTTGCTGGACTGGGAGCAGTTGACGTGGTCGTTGGGGTGGGTGTCGGTGCCGGCGTTCGTGGCGAGCGTGGCGAGGACCTCGTTCATGTTCATGTTCGAGGAGGTGCCGGACCCCGTCTGGTAGGTGTCCACCGGGAACTGGTCGTCGTGCGCGCCGGAGATGACCTCGTCGGCCGCGGCGACGATCGCGTCGGCGATCGCGCCATCGAGGACGCCGAGCTCCTTGTTGGCGCGGGCGGCAGCCTTCTTCACCTGGGCGAGGGCGTGGATGTGGGCGGGCTCGAGGCCCTGGCCGGAGATCGGGAAGTTCTCCACGGCGCGCTGGGTCTGAGCGCGGTAGAGGGCGGAGACGGGCACGCGCACCTCACCCATGGTGTCGTGCTCGATGCGGTAGCCGTCCTGCTCGGTGGGCGTGGTCTGGGTCATCAGGAGCCTCCCTCAGGCGTGTCATGCGGTGGGTCGGTGTATCGGAGGATGCCGGCGCGTCGGTGCGCCGACGGGACGTGGCGGTGGGGCACGGGCCAGTGCTGCACAGCCCGTGCCCGGCGGGGTCAGGTCAGCTCGTGGCTCCAGGGCGGGTTCGCCCCGGCCCGGGAGACGGTCACGGCGGCGAGGCGCGAGGCGCGACGCAGCACGGCGGCGATGTCGTCGTTCGGCATATAGGTGAGGGCCTCGCGGCGGCCCGCGCCGAGCAGGTCCTTGTCGGCGAGGGCGTCGAGGATCCCGGCGGAGAAGGTGTCGCCGGCGCCAACGGTGTCGACCGCCTCGACGACCACAGGCGCGACCTGGACGCGCCCGGTGCTGGAGAACGCGACCGCGCCCTCCGCACCACGGGTCAGAACGGTCAGGGCCGGGCCGAGGTCGCGCCAGGAGGAGACGACGTCCTCGACGTCATCGGTGCCGTACAGCCAGGTCACGTCCTCATCGGACGCCTTGACCACATCGCTGAGCGCGATGTTCGCCTCGATGAGGGGTCGCACTGTGGCGGGGTCCCCCATCAGGGTCGGACGCGCATTGGGGTCGTAACTGATGGTCGCGGACGGCCGACGGGCGCGCAGCACCTCCACCACGGTCTCGGCGCCGGGCGCGAGCACCGCGGCGATCGAGGAGGTGTGGACGGCGTCGACGCTCTCGGGCTGCCCGGCGGGGTCCGGGTCCCACAGCAGGTCGAACTCGTAGGTCGCGGCACCGGTGGCGTCGAGGCGGGCGAGCGCGGTCGAGGTCGGGGCGTCCACAGCGCTGTGCGCAGTGAGCTGGACGCCGGACTCCTCGAGGTGCGCGCGGATCGCCGCCCCGCGGTCGTCGTCGCCGATGCGGGTGAGCAGGTGGGTCTCGTGTCCGAGGCGGCTGAGGGCCACGGCCACGTTCATGGGGGATCCGCCGGGGTGCTCGCGGCGCGCGCCGTCGGCGTCGACGACGATGTCCGTGAGTGCTTCTCCGACGATGAGGAATTTCGCGGTCACTGTTCGATCATCGCAGGTTTCGGCCGCCGACGGCGAACCGTGGCGGGGCAGTGGGGCGCCTCACCCCTGGGAGCAGGACTCGGCCCATCCGGGGACAATGGCCCGCATGCATGCTCCGCCGCCCGAGACCACCGGCCAGGCCGCCTCCCCGTCGACGCCCCCGCCTGCCCCGGTGGAGCGCCCGAAGTCCGCCTATGAGCTGCCGTCGAAGAAGAACACGGTGCTGCGCAACATGATCTGGGCGCTGCTGCTGACGGTGGGGGCTGTCGCGATCGTGGGCATCGCCTTCTTCGGCGTGGGGAGCGAGGTGGACCGCTCGATCCCTGAGAACTCCCAGCTCGATGCTTCCGAGAGTGCGGACCGTGCCCAGGACGTTGCCGGTTTCCCGGTCGCGTCGCCGGAGATGGACGAGGAGTGGGAGGTGCGCACGGCCCGCTTCACGGACGGTGCGCGGCCCACCTGGGAGCTGCGCTACTCCTCCCCGCAGGGCCGTCTCGTCACCCTCCTCGAGGGCGCGGAAGTGAGCGCGACGATGCTCTCCTCCGCAGTTCCCGGCAGCACCGTTCAGGAGGACCTGACCATCGCGGGCACCGAGTGCGAGGTGCTGACGGGCGGCGAGGCGGACCGTGCCGTGCAGGCGATCAGCTGCGAGGGCGAGGGCTGGGGCCTGCTCGTCCACGGCGACGCCGATCAGGCCGAGCTCGAGCAGCTCATGGAGTCGGCGATCGCCTCGCTCGGCCAGCACACGGCCTGAGGGCGCGGCGCCCGATAGCCGCACCCGAGGAGAGACCCGCGCACGACGGGCGCCCGGCCTGCCTGCGGCGGGCTGAGGGCTGCTCAGCGCTCCCCGTCCCGCCGCGCGGCGACGGCCTCGTCGAGGCGCTCGCGGGCCCCGTCCAGCCACTGCTGGCAGCGACGGGCGAGTATCTCGCCGCGCTCCCACAGGGCGATCGAGTCCTCGAGCCCGCCCTGGCCTGATTCGAGGCGGCGCACCACCTCGACGAGCTGGTCGCGGGCGGCCTCATAGGACAGCTCGGCGATGTCGGCGGGCAGGGGCTGCTCGCCCTCGGCGGGCGCGGCGGGGTCGACCGACGGGACGGAGCCGGCGGGGTCGACGGGCGGCACGGCGGGGCTGGTGGGATCGTCGGCGGGGGTCATGGAGTCTCCTTGAAGAACGGGCCGGTGGCAGGAACTGGGGCTGCGCAGGTGCGACGGCTGGTGAGCGAGGGACGGGCGAACGAAGTGGGGGAGCGCCGGGCGTCCCGCCTACGGGCTGGCGGGCGGGATGTACGGGTCCTCGGCCGTGCGTGTCACGCCGAAGCGACCGCCCGCGACCCGCACTGACAGCGCATCGCCGTCGGCACCCTTCTCTGGGCTGCGCACGATCGTGCCGTCGGGTGTCTGGACCACGGCGTAACCGCGCTCGAGGGTCGCGAGCGGACTGAGCGCGCGGACCTGTCGGCCGAGGTGGGAGACCTCGTCGGCCGCACGATCCAGGCGCGAGCCGATGAGCGTGCGGGCAAGGGAGATGCGTGAGCGGATCTCGTCGGCGCGGCCGGCGAGGATGGTGGAGGGGTGCTCGAGCACGGGTCGGGACCGCATCGCCTCCAGCGCTGACTGCTCCCGTTCGAGCCGTCCGCGGATCGCGGCGCGAAGGCGAGTGCGGCCCAGGTCCAGCTGCTCGATCTCGGCCTGGATGTCCGGGACGACCTTCTTCGCCGCGTCAGTGGGAGTGGAGGCGCGCACGTCGGAGGCGAGGTCGATCAGCGGGGTGTCCACCTCGTGGCCGATCGCGGAGACGATCGGGGTGGTGGCCCCGGCGACCAGGCGGGTGAGCTGCTCATCGGAGAAGGGGAGCAGGTCCTCGAGGGAGCCGCCGCCGCGGGAGATGATGATGACGTCCACCTCCTCGCGCGCATCGAGCTCGCGCAGCGCCGCGGACACCTCCTTCACCGCCTTCACACCCTGGACCGCGACCTCGCGGATCTCGAACTGCACAGCGGGCCAGCGTCGGCGCGCGTTGACGACCACATCCCGTTCCGCCGCGGACTCGCGCCCGCAGATCAGTCCCACCACGCGCGGCAGGAAAGGCAGCGGCTTCTTGCGGGAGGCGGCGAACAGACCCTCTGCGGCGAGGGTGCGCTTGAGCTGTTCGAGCCGGGCCAGCAGCTCGCCGAGGCCCACGGGGCGGATGTCGTCCGCCTCGAGCTGGAGGCTGCCGCGCTTGGACCAGAAGGTGGGCTTGGCGTGCACGACCACGCGCGCGCCGGGCACGGGTTCGACCGGCAGGGACCGCAGCACGTGCTCGCGGATCGGGACGGAGAAGGACATGTCCACGTCGATGTCGCGCAGCGTCATGAAGCTCAGTCCCGCGCCGGGGCGGCGGTTCAGCTGCACGATCTCGCCTTCGACCCACAGCGGGGACATGCGCGCCACGTATTCGCCGACCTTCACCGACAGCTGGCGCAGCGGCCACGGGTTCTCCGCGGTGGTCTGCGCGGCGGTGGCGGCAAGGGCGGGGCGCGGTGCGGTCTCGCCGCCCGGCTCCGCCGCGGGAGAGCTCTGCGTCATGCCTCCATGCTTCCACGAGCCCCTGTCAGGCGCAGATGCTGTGGACGGCACGCCGGTGTGGAGGGACGGATGAAATGCCTGCGTGGAGGGAGGGCGTGGAGGGGTGGTGTGGAGGGATGGTGAGTCTTGCCCCACCGCGCTCCCACCAGGGCGGTTCTCCTTCTACGATGGCCGTGTGAGCACCGGAACCGTCCTTCTTGCTGAGCCGCGCGGCTACTGCGCGGGAGTCGATCGCGCCGTGGTCGCCGTCGAGCGCGCCCTGGAGCACTATGACGAGACCGTCTATGTCCGTCACGAGATCGTGCACAACAAGTTCGTGGTGGACCGTCTGAAGGAGAAGGGTGCCGTGTTCGTCGAGGAGGTCGACGAGATCCCCGAGGGCTCTCTCGTGATCTTCTCCGCGCACGGCATCTCCCCGAAGGTCCGGGAGATGGCCGAGGAGCGCAACCTCCGCACCATCGACGCGACCTGCCCGCTGGTCACCAAGGTCCACAAGGAGGCGGTGCGCTTCGCTCGCCAGGACTACGACATCCTGCTGGTGGGCCACGATGGGCACGAGGAGGTCGAGGGCACTGCTGGTGAGGCCCCCGATCACGTGCAGATCGTCAACGGTCCCGAGGACGTCGGCAAGGTGACTGTCCGCGACCCGGAGAAGGTCGTGTGGCTTTCGCAGACCACCCTCAGCGTCGACGAGACGATGGAGACGGTGAACCTGCTCAAGGAGCGCTTCCCAACCCTGCAGGCACCGCCCAGCGACGACATCTGCTACGCCACCCAGAACCGTCAGGTCGCGATCAAGAAGATCGCGCCGGATGCGGACCTGGTGCTGGTCGTCGGCTCCCCGAACTCCTCGAACTCCGTGCGCCTCATGGAGGTCGCGAAGGAGGCCGGCGCCAAGGCCTCGCACCGGATCGACAACGTCTCCGAGCTGCGTGAGGAGTGGTTCGAGGGCGTGAAGTCCGTGGGCGTGACCTCCGGCGCCTCGGTGCCGGATGTGCTGGTCCAGGAGCTGCTCGCCGAGCTCGCCGAGCGCGGCTTCGGCGACGTGAAGCCGGTCCGCACCGCGACCGAGGACCTCATGTTCTCCCTCCCGCGCGAGCTGCGCCAGGAGATGAAGGCGCGCGGCTCCGTCGACACCCGCAAGAAGCCCACCGGGGACAGCGCGACCGCGGAGTCCTGAACTCGGCGCTGCACTGAACGAAGCGAACCCGCCGGCCCTGTGGCCGGCGGGTTCGCGTCGTTCGACGGGTTTAGATCTGACGGGGTGGCGCCGACGCGCCGCTTCGTCCGTCGGGATATGACGCGGCCGACGGGCCTGCTCGGCCGGCGGGCGGGCACTGACGGGCTCAGCCCGCGGAGAGACCCCGCTGCTCGCCCGTTTCTGTCTCGCGTCCCGTGCGGGGGTTCGCGAGCGCGGCGATCTCCGTCTCCTCGAGGGTGCGGGCGCGGCGGGTGACCTGCTCGACCTCGTCCAGGGGCGTGCCCGCGAGACCCAGGTCCTCGAACTTCCGCGCCGTGACCATGACGCGCGACTGGAGCGAGCCGACCGCGTCGTTGAACGCCGCGACGGATGAGTCCAACGAACGCCCCACCTTGCCCAGGTGCGCGGTGAAGGTGCCAAGGCGGTGGTGCAGCTCGCGACCCGCCTCGAGCACAGCGCGCGCATCACGGTTCAGCGCATCAGTGCGCCAGGTGTGCGCGACGGTGCGCAGCAGCGCGACGAGCGTGGCGGGGGAGGCGATGACGACGTCCTTCCCGAAAGCGTCTTCGAGCAG